>NZ_JBEXYL010000079.1:0-37202 GCF_040630895.1 Streptomyces sp. NPDC005728 | reverse complement strand
AACGTATGCCTGCACCGTGTGCGCAGCCGTATCCCCCAGGGACAAGAACTCCGCCCGCGTGATGCTCGTCCGGGCAGGTCTGAACCCGGCTGGTGTCGAGGGCGCAAGACCCGCTGAGGCGCCGCCTCAGCAGGCAGCCTGAGCCAGGAATCACCTTTCTCCAGGGAGGAGAGCAGTCAACAGCACGGCCGCCCCGTCGAAGCGCCCCGCCTTCAGATCGCCGAGCGCCCGCTGTGCCTCGGAGAGCGGGTAGGGGTGCGTGGTGGCCCGGACGCCGTACCGGGCCGCGACGTCCAGGAACTCCCGGCCGTTCTCCCGGGTGTTCGAGGTGACGCTGCGCAGCTCCTTCTCATAGAACAGCTCGCTCTCGTAGTGCAGCACCGGGACGTCGCTGAGATGGATGCCCGCGACCGCCAGCACCCCGCCCCGGTCCAGCGCCCGCAGCGCCACCGGTACGAGATCACCGGCCGGCGCGAACAGGATCGCGCCGTCCAGCGGCTCCGGCGGCCGGTCGTGGGAACCGCCGGCCGACGCGCAGCCGAGGTCGAGCGCGAGCCGCCGTGAGGCCTCGTCGCGGGTCAGGACGTGCACGGTGGCCCCCTGCGCCAGCGCGACCTGCGCGCACAGGTGGGCGCTGCCGCCGAACCCGTACAGCCCGAGGCGACCGCCCGGCGGCAGTGACGTCCGCAGCAGCGCCCTGTAGCCGATGATGCCCGCGCACAGCAGCGGCGCCAGCGCGACGTCGTCCACCTCCGCCGGCAGCCGGTAGGCGAAGGCGGACGGCACGCTCGTGTACTCGGCGTAGCCGCCGTCGGCGTCCCAGCCGGTGTACTCGGAACCGGGGCACAGGTTCTCGTTGCCGCGCAGGCAGTAGCGGCAGGTGCCGTCCGTGCGGCGCAGCCACGCCACTCCCACCCGGTCGCCGACCGCCCAGCCGCTCACGCCCGCGCCGATCCCGGCGACCACGCCGACCACCTCGTGCCCGGGTGTCACCCCCGCCCGGCGCACTGGCAGGTCGCCCTCGGCGACGTGCAGATCCGTACGGCACACGCCGCACGCCCGCACCTGCACCAGCAGCTCGCCAAAGCCCGGCACCGGGACCGGCCGCTCCACGAACCGCAGCGGCTCCCGCTCGATCGGCCCCGGCCGGTCCACCACCCATGCGCGCATCGACTGTCCCGTCCCATCCGCGACTGCCCCCTTCCAGTGTGGGCCGGGACGACGGCCCGCCGCGCGGCACCGCTGCCGGGCGTCCTTGCGGGCCGTGAGCTCTGTGCCACACCGCGCCGAGGGCTTCGAGGCCCCCGCTGGTCGAGTGCGTGGGGTGTACGGGTGACCACATTCCGAAGGGTGTCCAGGACACAGAAGACCTGGCTGCGGCCCCCTGGGGGAGTCCGTGGCGGTCTGGACGACCGTGCCCTGTCACGGGGAGGCCAAGACGACACCGGCGGCCACTCGGCGGCCGGCATCGTCGCCGACAGGAGGGCGAACCAGCCTGCTCCACCCCGAGCGGTACGGGCCCGTCATGCGCGACCCCCTCTCCGGGCGGACGTGGCTGCTCGCTCCCTCATTCCTCGACAAGGCATGGCCGGAAGGCCGGCCCCGGGTCCGCGTCGCCGACGGCCTCGGTATCGACGCCGCCCCGGACGCCATCGGCCTGCGGCTGCTGCTCCCCTCGGCCCGCGGCGGACACGGACAGCCCCGAACCCTGTCCATGACCTCGGCCCTGCCGCCCACCCGGGCGGCGGGGCCGGGCTGTCCACCGCAACGGTGATCACCGGTTCCGGCAGCGTCCACGGCATGCCGGATGCCCTCCACCCGTTGCCGCAGGAAAGGAGGACGTTGCACCGCAACCACCCGACAGTGCGCCGGCAACGGGACGCCGCCGGGCACGGATCAAGTGCCGCCTGCACAGGAACGGATCAGGTGCCGCCTGCACAGGAGGGGTACGTTCATCGGCCCAGGAGCAGTCCTGTCCCCGACACGTCGGCGCGGATGCCGTCCTTGTCCACCGTCACGCCCTCCAGGTGCAGGGAGCCCGCAGGTGGTTTCGGGAGCTGGAAGGCGAAGGAGAAGCGGTCGGCGATCTGGGGGCGGGTGAGCTTGGTCAGTGCGGTGAGCAGGGACAGGTCGAGGCCCAGCCGCTCGAAGAGCCTCGGATGGGCGAGCGCGGCGTCCACGAGGTTCACCCGGGTCAGGTCGTGCAGGAAGCGCGGCGCGCCGGTGAGTTGGTGGAGTCTGTCCTCGTCGTGCAGTGCGGCGCGCACCACGCTGTCGGGGACGCCGAGGCGGTGCACGATCTGAGGCACGGCCAGCATGGCCTTGACCTTCTCCGCCTGACGGGTGAGCCGGCGCGCTGAGGCGCCGGTCAGATGGAGGCCCTCGGCGGGGCCGGTGCCGGGCCGGTACGTCGCGAGGTCACCGATGTCGACCCGCATGCCGTCCACGGCGGTGGCGATGCCGCGCTCCCCGTCGAGCCGGATGCGGACGTCGGCCCGTACGCGCAGGTCGTGGCCCGCGATGTGCAGCGCGCCGCGGGCCCGCACGCGGCCGGGTCCTTGGGCGGTGAAGGCCACCTGCGAGGCGCCGAGTTCGCGGTTCATGTCGGCGAAGGACAGCAGGACCCGACCGTGCACCTGCCGAACGAGAGCGCCGCGCACCGTGGTGGGTCCGTCGCCGTCGATGCGTATGCCGTTGGCGGTGGCGGTGACCTGGGTGAGGGTGACCCGGTGGGCCGGGATGTCGGGGACGGTGACGTGGACGGAGTCCAGGCGCCGTGCGGCCAGCTGCGTGAGGAAGGGAAAGCCGCCGATCCGTACCTCGGGGGCGGCGGCCAGATGCAGCTCGTCCTTGAGCCGTTCGGAGGCCTTGTGCTCGGCGTAGAGCAGCGCCCAGCGGTCGGCCAGAGTGACGAGGCAGGCGAGCGTGAGAACCCAGGCGAGGACGCGGGCCACGGTGGGCAGGCCGGTGGCGCGGTTGCGACGGCGGCTGCCGCGCCGGTGGTTGGGCGGGGTCCAGGGCTCCTCGGCGTCGTCGTCCCGCGGGGCCGGCGTGCTGTCCTCGGTGAGGAAGCCGTCCAGCGGATGGTCTGCCAGCGAGGCCAGTTCGTCGTACGGATTGCGCCTGGGCGGAACCCTTTCGGTGAAAGGCCCGTCCGACTGAGCAGGATGATGCGTCTGTATGTGGGGGGTACGCATCGGTAGATTTGATCATATAGTCCCACCCGGGCTGCAAGTCCGACCCGAAGCAGGGCGCAAAATCCCCCACTTCACGGCCGGTACTCAACCGTTCCTAATCAGTGGGCAGGAGTGAGTCTTGGACCCATTCCTGGTCACTGCGGACATCCCGAACGGTTTTGGGTGTCCTGGTTGCCCGCGTTCGCTGCGCGTCCGGCGGCACGGATCGTGTCCGTGGTCCGGGGATGCGGGGGCGGGTCTCCTCACGCCCGAGAGCACGCTGGTCGGCCTGGACGGTCCGATGCCCCTGTTCATCACTCCGGTGAGCAGGGGGCGGTGTCGTCCGTCGCCGGATCGGGTGCCCTTGAGCGCGTCGTCCGATCGCGATGCTCGCGGCATCGTGACGGGTGGTCTTGCGGTTCTTGCTGGTGAGGGGCTTTTGCCAGTGCTGGGCGCCCCACCGGCTGGTGTAGGCCGGGTCGACGGCGATGATGCTGATGCCGGTGGCGTCGGCCATCGAGGTCAGGCGGGCGCGGAGTCTGCCGGTGGGCATGCCGGAAATCAGTTGCCGGAACCGCTTCTTACGGCCATGTTTCTCGCGGGTCTTCTCCGCACCGAAGTCCAGATCTTCGACCGCGATGGCGGCGACGCCACAGGTCTTGGCCCAGTTCAGCAGCCGGGACAGAGCATGCCGGATCTGGGCGTCACGATGAGCCGCCGATCT
This sequence comes from Streptomyces sp. NPDC005728, assembly GCF_040630895.1. NCBI lineage: Bacteria > Bacillati > Actinomycetota > Actinomycetes > Kitasatosporales > Streptomycetaceae > Streptomyces > Streptomyces sp. NPDC005728. The sequence continues at coordinate 33,302 of NZ_JBEXYL010000079.1, read as the reverse complement.
GCTGAGGCCGTAGGAGAAGCGGTGGGGCTGCCCGATCGGGTTGCCGTGCACGTCCAGCCGCCACGCGGCGAGGTGGTCGGCGTTGGTGTCCACACCGATCACACCGTGGGCGAGCGCGGCCTGGATCGGGATTGCCTTCGAAGGCGGGCGCTGCCAGGAAGCTGTCAGATACCAGCGTCCACGGGCCGCGTCGGTGGGGGTCCCCCCGCTCGAGCGAAGTCGAGAGTGGGGGAGGATGCGGTAGGCGACTGCCCGGTTGGCTTCGATCCGGTCGGCCCACTCGGTGCCCCGGTGCGGGAAACGCACCTTTGCGGCGAGGACGTACCGGCCATGCCTGGTGTTGGCCGGAGCGGCGAGCGGAGCGGGGAGCTTGATACTGATCTCGCCGTCGGGAGTGATACGGATCGTCTCGTTGCCGTATCTCTTCCCGGACTCGCCGTCAGCGGCGGGGAACCAGCGTTCCGCTTCCCAGCGTTCACGCCACTCAGTCTCGGTCAGTTGGGTGTTCTCCAGATGGTGCCGGTTGCGTGCGAGGCGTTTCCCGCCCCTCACCACATGCACACGCCCGGCCTCACGATCAGAGCGAACAGTGGTGAGTCGGTCTTCCAGCAGGTGCAGTCGGCGGGTCTTGGCGAACCATTCCCGCTTGCTGCGGTAGCCGCCCGGAGCCCGCTTGCTGCCCTTCTCCTCGATCGGGAGGGACAGCTGGTGCGTGATCGTCTTGATGCCCGCTTCGAGACTGTGGAGATGCGCCACCTGCCCGCGCCGGGCCAGTGCCCACTGATCATGCGACGCTTTGGTGATCGCACCGGCCCACCGCGACGACGACACCGCCGTCAGCTCACGCTTTCGCACCGACCACGTGTCGGCGGAGTGCTCCAGGCCCTGCGCGCACCGCGTCTTGAGATCCTTCGACGCGAGCGAGCCCAGATGTGCACCGACCAGACGTAACACCTTTTGGTCCCCGGGTATGAGGCCCTTGAGACGGTCGCGGATCGCCACGCCCGAAGGTCCGGGAGCGACGAACGGCGCATCGATCGTACGCAGCCCGGAGTCAGCCATGCCCGGCGGCTTCCAGCGCCTTGCGAGCGCGGCTCCTGGCCGAGCGGCAGCCGTACAAGCGAGCATAGAAGGAGGTCAGACCGCAGAGGCGATGCCGGGCTCGCCAGGGATCCGTATTCCGGAGCCACTTCCCCAGGGCACAGGTCGCACACGGCCCGTCGGAGACGACCTGGGCCGTATCCCGGGCACCTGGCCGGCTTGTTCGGGGGCCATGATCAGGCGTGCCGGAACGTCTGGCTGGCGCAGCAGAGTCACGGTCAGTGGGATGCGCGGCGGCTGTGGAGGGCGGTGGTGGCGAGGAATCCTGTTGCGGCGGCAGTAAGGAGGGCGCAGAGGGCGAGGAGAAGTGTGTTGCGGTGCATCGAGCGGCCTTTCTCACCGTGGTGATGGATGCTCTGGACAACGGTGAAAGCGCCGATTTCGATTCGTCCGCGCCGCAGGTGCAACCCGCATGGACGCGCCTGCTCGTGCTGGCGGACGACGCCGGGGCGCGGGTCAACTGGACACCGGGCGCTGCTGCTTGCCGGGAAGGAGATGACCGTTGCCACTCGATTGGCACCAGTCTGGCCGGCGATCCGGCCCCTGGTCAGGAGCAAGGTACAGAACCTCCTTCGGATGGCTGGGGCGGTGCCAGCCGGTGCGCCCGGGGCGGGCTGTCGTGTTGGCCGGTCAGGGGCCCGGCACAGTGCCCGCGTGCTGAACCGCACTTGCCCGTGACCCGCACGCACACGCACCCCCGCCCTCTCCTGCGCACTGTCCGCGCTGAAATGGCTTGCATCATCACTTGAAGACAGGCTCCGGCTGCTGATGGGATGCCGCCTCGACCCCGACGGCCCGGAGGCGTCCCGTGGTGCTCCGAACGACCTTGACGGTGAGCGCGGTTGTCACCGCGCTCCTTGCCCCCACGACCGCCCACCCCCCACGGGCCGCGCACGGCATACCCGCGCTCACCGACCGGCACGGGCGTGTGCTCACCTTGCGCGGCTGGAACGTCGAGGACAAGGCGCACCGGGGCGATGAGGCCCTGACGGCCGTCACCGAACGCCACTTTGGCGACATGCGGGCCAAGGGCTTCAACTTCGCCCGGTTACTGGTCTTCTGGGACGACCTGGAACCGCAGCGCGGCCAGTACAGCCAGAGGTATCTGCGGAAGATCGAACGCATCGTGGACTGGGCCGCTCGGCATGACGTGAAGGTGGTGATCGACGCCCATCAGGACGTCTTCGGACCCGCATTCGGCCACCGGGGCATACCCGAGTGGGCGACCAGAACCGACGGGCTGCCGTTCACCGCCCATCCGGGCGACTGGTTTGCCGAGTACTTCGAGCCCGCTGTCCAGCGCGCCTTCACCCATCTCTACCAGGACCAGGATCTGCGACGCGCTCAAGCTCGGGCGTGGCGGGTCCTCGCCGCTCGCTTCGCCCGCCACCCGGCGGTCCTCGGCTACGACCTGATCAACGAGCCGATGGGCGAGCTGCAGCAGGGGGAAGACCTGCCCACGGCCGCCCGCCGGATCGAGCGTGACCAGCTCACCCCCATGTACAACCGTCTGGCCGACTCGGTCCGTTCGGCCGACCCGGACGCCTGGGTGTTCGTCGAACCCACCCCGATCGTGGGCGAGGGCGAACCGACCGGCCTCGGGCGCATCGACGACCCGAAGGTGGTGTACGCGCCGCACTTCTACAACGCCGCCATGGAGGCGGGTGCCGACTACGACCCCGGGGCGGGCTGGATCGAGGCCTACGAGCAGGCCGTCACCGAGTATCCGAAGCAGTACAAGGTCCCGGTCGTGGTGGGGGAGTGGGGCCCGCTCGACAGCTCCCTGCCGAACATGAACCGGTTCTACCGCGACGCGATGGCCTCGCTCGGCCGCTACAGCTCCGGCTGGGCGGGCTATACCTGGTGCTACGGCGGCGGGTACTGCGCCCTCGACGCCTCGGGCGCCTTCCGGACCAACAAAGAGCTGACCGCCGAACCGTACGCGCAGACCGTGGCAGGAACGGTCCGCTCCGCCGCCTACAACCCCGCCGACGCCACATACCGGCTGGCCTACAGCGCGGCCCGGCACGGCTCCCGGCTGACAGAACTGTCCCTGCCCCAGGGCCCCTGGCAGATCACGGTCGGCGGCAGTGCGGTCGTGCTGCGCAGGTCAGCAGGCAGGGCGTGGGTGCTGGCAGCCCCGGGCGGCGAGGTGCACGTCACCGTCAGGCACGGCTGAATGCCCGGTCGACCGGCCTCGGGCCCGGCTGCAGGGCATTGCGGGCCTTTTTGATCTTGTCCCGGTCCCTGGCGGCATGATCGGCTCGGTTGGCAGCATGCCCGGACCACGGAGCACCTTCACCGACGAGGAGACCCGCACCGTGTCGACGACGTGGCCGGCCGAGCCGTAGCCCTCTGCCGAGCTGGGGCATGGCCCACCGCCTCCATCCGGACCGCGAGAGCGGCCGCCGGCAGGTGGACCGCCTCCACGGTGCCCTCGACAGTTGGGATGCCGTGCCCACGGCCCGGGGCGCCACGGATGCCTTCCGGGTCGGCGAGTACCAGATCTCTACCCGCTGACCGGCTCACTCCGTAGGCCCGCGCCCCACATGCCTCCGGCCCCCTCGACTCTGGCGTCGAGGGGGCCGGTGCGTTGGTAGCGGGGACAGGATTTGAACCTGCGACCTCTGGGTTATGAGCCCAGCGAGCTACCGAGCTGCTCCACCCCGCGTCGGTGCACCCAGCTTACGTCATGCGCCGGGCGGGGATGTCACGGACACGGGCCGGGCAGGAGGTGCGGGCGAGGCGCCTACAGGGAACTCGAAGGCTGCCTCGACAGCGCACCACCACAACGCACCAGGCCGGAACCCAGCAGATTCCCCTCGGACGTCCCCGAGTTCCTGGGTGCGCATCCACAGCCGTCCATGTCCTGCTGGGGTCCCAGGGCCGGTTCAGTTCGGCGTGCTATCCACGGGGCCAACTGTGAAATGAATCTCGCCCGGTACCGGGTCGATTACCGCAACACGGTCTCGGTCCGTCGAGGGACGTCGTCGTCGGCGGTGCCGGGTTCGGTGCCGCCGGGGCGGCGCTGTTGATCGCCTGGGGTTTGGCCCACGGCGGCGTGCCGGTCAGCCGAGTGGATTCGGGCGGGTCTGCTTCGCGGTCTCTTGCGGGTTCATCTTGCCGGGTTCGTGCAGATCGGGGTTCTGTTTCTGTTTCAGCCGACCGATACGGATCCAGCGCCCCTGTCAGCGTGGCCTTCGCCAATGCGGTGCGCGGGCATGCGTCTGTCTGGCCGGATGGCGGGCTTTGTTGCCCTTGCCATCCGGCCAGATGCGGGACGTGCCGCGGTCAGGCGTCAGTCGTTGCCGTTACCGTTGTCGCTACCGTTGCCGCTCCCGTCGTTGTCGTTACCGTTGTCGCTGCCGTTGCCGCTCCCGTCGTTGTCGTTCCCGTTGCGGGAGCCGTTGTCGTCGCCGGTGTTGTGGTTGCCGTTGCGGCTGCCGTTGTCGTCGCCGGTGTTGTGGCTGCCGTTGTGGCTGCCGTTGTCGTCGCCTTCGTTGTGGTTGCCGTTGTGGGAGCCGTTGCGGCTGCCGGTGTTGTGGTTGCCGTTGTGGGAGCCGTTGCGGCTGCCGGTGTTGTGGTTGCCGTTGTGGCTGCCGTTGTCGTCGCCTTCGTTGCGGTTGCCGTTGTGGGAGCCGTTGTCGTTGCCCTCGTTGTCGTTGCCGTTGTGGGAGCCGTTGTTGCTGCCGGTGTTGTGGTTGCCGTTGTGGGAACCGTTGTTATTGCCCTTGTTGCCGTTGCCGTTGCCGCTGCCGTTGCCGTCGCCAGCGACGACCATGTGCGGCGCCGCCGCATGCTCGGCGGCGAAGGCGGTGGTGGACAGCGAGGCACCTCCCGCGGCCAGGACGGCGGAGACGGCGATCATCACAAGGCGACGGGTATTGGAGGTGTGAGCCATGAGAATTCTCCTTGATGAGAAATGGTGAACGATTGAGGAATTTCCCCGTCCATGCCCGAGGGGAATTCCTGGGCGGGACGTAAAGGTCCCGCAATCGCACCGCCGGGTTTCTTTTCCGGTCGGTGCTGCCGGATTTCTTTTCCTCTGTGAACCGGTGCCTCAATTAACCCCCGGACAGGGCAGTCGGGTCACGTCCCGGGATTACGTGACACGCAAAGTCGGGACTTGACACCCGCGGCGAGGGTTGTTCCATCCCGGCACGCGGGGGCCGTCCGCGGCCCGACCGCCGGTCGGGCCGGCAGGCAGAGAGGGGCGCCCCGGGCCGGCGGCCGGGCAGCTGACGCTGCCCCGGTCCTGGTCGTCGGGGGGCCGCTCGGGTTGTCCCTCGCGGCTGGTTCGGATGGGCAGTCACCCGCGCCCCGAACGGCGGCAGGCTCCCGCCGGGGGATTCGGTGTTCTGCGGCCGCGGCCGGGGGATGGCCGCTCACATGCGGCGGCCGTGCCACGACGCCGGAGGCGTCAGACCACCGTCAGCAGGGCGGAGCCTGGTGCCGGACGGCGGGGGCGGGTGTCACGGGGCCTGGCCGCACGGGGCCGCCGTGCCGGCTGAGGCGGCGGGGCGGCCGTGGGCAGCTGGAGGCAGCTGGAGGCAGCTGGAGGTGTTCCTGGGCGGGCGCCGAGCGGCGCCGGGCCGGACCGGCCTTGCAGAGGGGGCAAAGGTGTGCCGCGTGCTCGTGGCGGGCCGGCCGGGCCTGGAGGCCGTCGCCGCGTTGCCCATCGGTCGGCTTGCCGCCCCCGCCTCAAGGGGGCCGGCCGATGTGACGTCGCAGGGCGGGTACCGGCTGCGGGCCGGGGGCGGTGTGGTGGCGCCCCCCTGTGGGCTGCCGAGGAAGGGGCGCGGCAGCGACGGCGGGTTTTTGCGCTGTCCCGGCTGCCACCGCCCGCCTGGCATGCCCTGTACATCCGTGATGCGGCGTACAGCGGGCTTGCTTGACGTGCTGGTTCTCGGCGCAGGAGTTGTCCGCAGGGCGACGCAGCAGCGGTCCGCAGGGCCCGGTATTTATCGGGTGCCGGCTTCCGTGCCTTTCGACCGGGTCGCACCGTCCAGGAAAAGCGAACAGTCTTCCTTCCTCTCGTCGGCTTTCCCTTTTTTCTTTTCCGGGGCGTCCTGCGCTCGCACGTCTCGTGCCCGTCGTTGTGTGATGCCGGCTGCTGCCACCGCGCCGACGGCCGCAAGCGCGCTCATTCCCGCTGGTGCGTTCGCTGTCGAGCAGCACGCGCCGGCGGCCTTGACGGTGCTGTCCGGCACGAGCGGCGTCGGTCACCACGACCGAGGCCACGGCGGCTGAAGAGCCCTCACCGTGGCGGTGACGCCCACGGCAACAACAGCGGCAACGGCAATGCGGGCGGCGCCCCTGGTGTCGGCGCACACATGAACGTGCCCAGTCGCGTACGGATGTACGTGCCCAGCGGCGGGAGTGGCCAGGCACTCCTTGACCTGAAGCATGATTGAGGTTCTAGCGTGTCGCCTACTTGATCATCTAATGACGGGAAGACACGCCCATGATCCTCGTGACCGGAGCCACCGGAAACATAGGCAGTGCCCTGCTGAAGGAGCTGCACGCGCGCGGTGCCCGGCCGCTGAGGGGGTTCACCCGTGATGCCGCACGGGCCGTCTTCCCCGATGGGGTCGAGGCCGTGGAGGGCGACTTCGTAGAGCCGGCGTCGTTGAAGCCCGCGCTTCAAGGGGTGCGCTCGCTGTTTCTTGTGTCACGTCTGGGCTCAGACGCCGACATACTCGAAGCCGCCCGGCAGGCGGGCGTGGAGCATGTCGTGTTGGTGTCGTCCATCACCGCCCAGACCCACCCGCACCTCGGCCCCGCCGGCGAGAACCTGGCGGTGGAGCAACTGCTCAAGGCAAGCGGCATGGCCTGGACGATCCTGCGGCCGACGCAGTTCGCCTCGAACGCCCTGATGTGGGCGGCTTCCATCCGGGGCCACGAGACCGTCCGCGCGCCGTACGCCGAGACCGCGCTGCCGACCATCCATCCTGCGGACATCGCGTCGGTGGCACGGGTGGCCCTGACCGAGCCCGGCCACCAGGGACGCACGTATGCCTTGACCGGTCCAGAGCCGGTGACCGCCCGGCAACAGGTCGAGGCCATCGCGGCAGCACTGGGTCGGGAGGTTCCCTTCGCCGAAATCAGCCGCCAGCAGGCCCACGCACAGATGACCGCGGTCTTCGGCGCCGAGGCCGCGGACGCGGTGCTCGACGTCACGGGCGGGGACGTGAACGACGAGCTGCTGATGGTGCGCGACACGGTTGCACGGATCACTGGAACGCCCGCCCGCCCGTTCCGGCAGTGGGCTTCGGAGAACGCCAACGCCTTCCGTTGAACTGCCTGGGCCTGAGCACGTTCATCCGTACTCAGGTGCGCACTTTCACGAGTACGCCGACACCTGGCAGCCCGGCCCGGCCCCGCATGGGGCGTGGGCGTGCCGGGCACCAGGTGCCGGACGGCCACGCCCGTGTGCGCTGCACGGGCTTGAGACCGCGTCGAGCGCAGCGGCCGTCCTGGCCTGCCCGGTCCGCGTTTGCCCGGTCGGCGCCGTCGGGCGCCGAGTGGGACTGACCGGCCGTCCCTGCGGCGGCTGGGCCAGGGGGATGAGGTCTGCGGCAGCCATGCGAACCTGCGCGCGGCGCTGGAAGAACGCGGCGTCGGCTACGCCCTCGCGGTGGCCTGCGCAACCGAAATGACCACCGGTGCAGGCACGTTCCGCGCCGATGCCCTGGTGAAGAAGGTGCCGAAGAGGGCCTGGCAGGACCTTTCGGGAGGGGACAGCGGTTCTGCGACTGGGCCGTCATCGCCCTCTGTGAACAGGCACCGGGCTGCCACCAGCTGCTGATCGGCTGCAACACGACCGGTGAACTCGCCTGCTGCCGCTGCCATGTCACCGTGCCGGCGTCCCTGGCCGCCGCGGTCGCAGCCGCTGGCTCCCGGTGGCGGGTGGAGGAGATCTTCCAGGCCGGGAAGGGCCTGGCCGGATTCGACGAGCACCAGGTCCGCCGCTTCCACTCCTGGGCCCGCTGGGTCGCCCTCGCGGTGCTCGCCCACGCCTTCCTCTCGGTCGTCCGCGCCGGCGAACACGCATACCGCCCCATGCCGGACGACCTGATCCCGCTGGCCTGCAAGGAGATCCAGCACCTTGTTCGTCAGTATTGCTGTTCGGCCCCTTCCCGGTCCGGCCCACCGGCTCGGCTGGTCCGACTGGCGACGCCGCCATCAGGCACGATGGGGAAGCAGTCGTTACCGCCGGCAAGCCGCACTCCGGACCTGAAGATCACGAACTGTCGGCTGGAGTGCTAACCCGCGGTGGTCTTGCCCGTGTTGTTGCCGTCATTGCTGCCGTTGTCGTTGCCGGTGTCGCCGTTGCCGTTGCCGCTGCCGTTGCCGGTGTTGTTGCCGTTGGTGTTGTCGATCACTGTGACGGTGATGCCCCCGCCCTTTCCGTCACTGGAAGCTGTGGTTGGTGCCGTGCCCGACTGACTGCAGCTGATGTTCTGGACGCCGTTGAAGGTGTTGTCGTGTCCCACCTGCCCTGCAGGCAAGCAGACGAGAACGATCGACGGGCTGCCGAGGAGCGAGAGCAGCCCCCCGTCACCTTGAGCCTGGGAGCTGCCGGCAGTGCACAGGAACAATGCCGTCGCAGCGGTGCTGATCGTGGCAAGCCTCTTGGGCAACTTCATTCGGCCGAACCTTCCGTTGGTATCAGGGAACTTGAGCCTCGGGCGACAGGATGCCGAGACAGCCGCCCTTGACACTCGTTTGGCGCGCTGGTGCATTCGTGATTCGCTCGCTCGGCCCAGGACTCTGCGGAGATTTTCTGCTTTGTTCCAGCACGGCCGCTGGTGCAGATCGCACCAGGGCAGCCATCGCTTCCTGACGTCCGGGTTCACAGCAGCTGCTCGGTGAGCGTGTGATCCGTTGCTCTTGAGCGCAGACCCCCTGCTTTAGCCGGGGGTTAGCTCATCCTTGTAGTGGAGCCGCATAGCGGCGGGGTTCACTGCGTTGTCAGTGGCCTGGGCTAGGTTGATCAGGTCAGGTGGAGGGGGTGTTTTCATGCTGTCTGGTCGGAGGTACCGGCTTGAGCTGACAGCCGTGCAGGCCGGTCTGTGCCGGGAGTTCGCGGATGTCTGTCGGGCGGTGTGGAACACCGCTCTGGAGCAGCGGCGGGAGTACCGGCGCCGGGGCGCGTGGATGAACTACGTGCCGCAGGCTGCGGAGCTGGCCGAGGCCAAGCGTGAGCACGCGTGGCTGAGGGCCGCGCCGTCGCACATCCTCCAGCAGACTCTGCGCGATCTGGATGGGGCGTGCCGTGAGCATGGCACGTTCAGGGTCCGCTGGCGTTCGAAGGCGCGTTGGTCGCCGTCGTTTAGGTTCCCGATGGGCAAACTCGTTGAGGTGGAACGTCTCGGCCGCAAGTGGGGTCGGGTGAAGCTGCCCAAGCTGGGATGGGTCCGCTTTCGCTGGTCCCGTCCCCTCGGCGGCGAGGTCCGTTCCGCAACCGTGACCCGTAAGGGCGGACGCTGGTTCGTGTCGTTCCTCGTGAACGACGGCGTCCTCGCCCCGGAGCGGCACGCGATGCCGGATACGGCGGTGGGGATCGACCGCGGGGTGAAGACTTGCGCGGTCACCAGCGAGGGCGACTTCCACGACCGGCCGTTCATCACTGATGGCGAGGCCGTCCGCTACCGGCGGCTCCAGCACAAGCTCGCCCGCAGCCAGCGCGGCAGCGCCAACCGGGCCAAGACCATCGCGGCCATGGGACGGATCATGTCCCGGGTCACCGACAGGCGAACGGACTTCTGCGCGCAGTCCGCCGCCCGGATCGTGGCAAAGAACGCCCTGGTCGTCCTGGAAGACCTCAAGACGAAGAACATGTCCGCCTCCGCGGCCGGCACGCTTGCCCAGCCGGGCCGCCGGGTCGCACAGAAGCGCGGTCTGAACCGGGCCATCCTCGACAAGGGATGGCACCGCCTCGAACTCGCCCTCTTGGGCGCGGCCCGCTACACGGGCACGCGCGTGGTGAAGGTCAATCCCGCCTACACGTCGCAGCGGTGTTCCGCCTGCGGCTTCGTCACCGAGAACAACCGCGAGAGCCAAGCGGTCTTCCAGTGCAAAGCCGCAGGCTGTGGACACCGCGAGCATGCCGACGTGAACGCGGCGAAGAACATCAAACACGCGGCAGGACATGCCGTGTCAGCCTGTGGAGACCTCGGCACCAGCCAGTCCGCGAAGCCGGAACCGTTAAGCCGGGCGACCAGCCGAACCCCCTCATGGGGCAATCCACGTCCCTCAGGACGTGGAGGACGTCAATCTTTGTTGTCTGTTTCATTTAGCTTGGCTGTCACGCCAGTTGAGGGTGGATGCGTGGGTGAGGCGCCGGTTTATGGGGTCGGTCATCGCGCCGTGAATCATGGCTTCCAAGCGGTGGGGGATGGGTTTCGTCGTCGCGGGCGAGCCGGCGGTAGTGCATCAGCCGGCCGGAGGTCCGCTCCGCGGCCCGGCGCCCAGAGATCACCTCGAATCCTTTGAAGCCCGGGTCGGGTTGTAGGACTGCGACGTGGATGCCGAGGCGGGCGCCGTGGTCGATGGCCCTTTGTCCGATGACCGGTTCGGCCCACGCCTTGGTCATACGAGGGTTCGCGGCGGCGATGTGACAGAGCAAGTGGATGCCGCCGGTGGTCGCAGACGTCGGCGCGATACCCCGCACGATCGGCAGCAGGCCGAGGGTGTCGACGCCGAGGTGGCGCCTGCGGTCTGCGATTTTCCTACCGGCGTCGATGACTTGGCCGGTCGTGGGGACGTGGGTGGAGGTCGTGATGTTCCGGGCGCCCAGCACGCAGGCGCCCGGTCCGGCATCCCGGCCCTCGGCCTCGAGCACCCGTCGACGCAGCAGGCCGTTGAGGTGGCCGAAAATCCCTTCCTGCTGCCAGGCGGCGACGTATCCGTACACCGTCGCCCCGGGGAGCGAAACCGTGTGGCTGGCAGCGCCACGGGGTGCCGGTGCGGTCGGCGCAGAGGACGGCGTCCATGATGCGGCAAAGGGTCGTGCTCGGGCGGACGGCTGATGTCCAGGGCCCAGGGCCTTGCCTGTTCGTTCTGTCCGACACGCTGTGAGCGTGGGTTCCGGCAGCTCTCCGTGCGCGTCGGACAGGTCGGTGGATACGGACGGTGTCGCGTCATGTTTCGGCAGTAATGACCGAGACGGACTGACGCACGATGCCCGCGTCACACACACCTCAAGGGACACTCCTGCCCCAACAGCCCCAGAATGTCCCTGGGTAGCGGTCCGACACGACTGCCGCGACAAGCTCTGTGAGACCGTGCTTGAGATCTCGGGCGGTGAACCGAGCTCCCACCGGAGCGGAGCCGGGGCAGCGGACCATGCACCCGGGGGGCGCGTCCGGTCAAGTCACGGATTGTCGGGACTGGGGCCAGGCCGGGGGCGGGATGACGATCCAGGCATGTCGAAACACTCCCGAGGACCAGGCGTCCAGGAAATGGACGACCGCGAGATCGTGGCCGCCATCCGGGCCGCCGACCCTCAGGGGCTGGCCGCCGCGTATGACACGTATGCCGGTCGCCTGTACGGCTATTGCAGGTCGGTGCTGCACAGCCCCGATGCTGCCGATGACGCGCTGCAGGACACCTTCGTGCTGGCCAATGAGCGGATCGGACAGCTGCGGGATCCTGGGCGGCTTCGGCCTTGGCTGTATGCGATCGCCCGGCACGAGTGTCTGCACCAGCTGCGCGGCGAGCGCCGGACCACCGGGATCGAAGCGGCGGAGGAAGTAAGCGACGAGAGCGTCGATCTCGATGCGCAGCTGCGCACCCAGGAGCTGCGGTCACTGGTGCGGGACGCCTTCGCGGGGCTGAATACCCGGGACCGTGAGGTACTGGAGCTGGCGACGCGCCAGGGTCTGGAAGGCGGAGACCTGGCAGCGGTGCTGGGGCTGTCCCTCAACCACACCCATGCGCTGCTGTCCCGGGCCCGGGGCCAGCTGGAGAAATCGGTGGCCGCGCTGATCGTGGCCCGCAACGGGCGGCAGGACTGCGCCGAGCTGGCCGAGATGCTTGAAGGCTGGGACGGCACGATGACCGTCCTCCTGCGCAAGCGGATCAGCCGGCACATCGGCCAGTGCGAGGTTTGCGGCGAGCGCAAGGACCGGGACGTCCGTGCCTCCGCGCTGCTGAGCCTGCTGCCGTTCCCGGTGCTGCCCTCGACGCTGCGCAACCGGACGTTCCAGACGGTGCTGGAGCCGACCGGGGCAGGACACCGGATGGAGGTGGCTCGGCGGGCCACCCAATTCGACCAGAACGGTTTCCCGATGCTGCCCGGTGCGGGGACGCGTTGGCTGACTCCCATCCCCGCCAAGGTCGCGGCGGCCGGTCTGATGGGGGCTGCAGTGTTGATCGGTGGCCCGCTGCTGTGGGCGACCGAGGGGGCGGAGGCACCTGGACGCCCTGTCCCGGGGATCACGAGCGTCCCGCCGAGGGACCCCGTGCCCACGCCACCTGGGCGGGGTGAGGGTCCCAGTTCGCCGGGGGCCGGGGATGCGCCGTCACAGAAGGATGGTCCTAGCCCACCGGGGGCGGGCGAGCCCGTGCCGACCCCGCCCGAGGAGGGTGAGGGTTCCGACTCTTCGGGTGTGGGGGATGGGCCGTCGCCGAGTGAGGGTTCCGACTCGCCGGGGGCGGGCGACCCCGTGCCGACCCCGTCCGAGAAGGGTGAGGGTTCCGACTCTTCGGGTGTGGGGGATGGGCCGTCGCCGAGTGAGGGTTCCGACTCGCCGGGGGCGGGCGACCCCGCGCCGACCCCGTCCAAGGAGGGTGATGGGCCCGACTCTTCGGGTGTGGGGGATGGGCCGTCGCCGAGTGAGGGTTCCGACTCGCCGGGGGCGGGCGACCCCGCGCCGACCCCGTCCGAGAAGGGTGATGGGCCCGTCTCTCCGGGTGTGGGGGATGAGCCGTCGTCGGGTGGTGGTCCGAGTTCGCCGGAGGTGGTGGATCCGCCGTCATCGGGCGGCGACCCCAACCCGCCACCGGCAGAAAATCCGCCAGCCGACCAGGACGAGAACCCAGAATCACCGCCGGGGGGCGACTCGTCTGACCCGGTCATCGAGTGAGTCGTGAAAGCGGGGCTGATCGACGCAACATCGATCGGGTGTGCTGCGGGCTGACGTTGGGGTCTACAGGTCGAGGGCCAGGGCAAGGCGTACGAGTTCGGCCTGGGTGCTGAGGTCGTATTTGGCTTTGATGCGGCGAACGTAGACGTCGACGGTGTGGACGGAGATGCCGATGCGCCGGGCTGTTCCGGCGTAGGTGTGGCCCTGGGCGATGTGCTGCAGGACCTGTTGTTCCCGGGGGGACAGGGCCGGGTGCGGCGGCTTCCCCGCGGCCGTCGAAGAAGGTCGTCCTGGAACGGTGGGCTGAGTGGAGTGCAGCATGGTGTTCCTCGCGGATCTTGGGTCGTCGCCGGGGTCAGTGACGGGAGCCGGTGGCGGTGACGCGGAGGGCGACGCGGACCTGGCGGCCCCAGGGGCAGTGGTGAGTCCTGGTCCACAGGGCGAGGAACTCGATGATTCCGGTGCCTCGGCCGTGCTCGTCGGATGCGAGTTGGGCATGCGGATGGGGATGGTCGACGGTGGCTCCCCAGTCGGTGAGGGAGATGACCAGCACGTTGTGGTCGAGTGCCAGGATCAGGGTCGTGTCGGCGTGGCCGTGCTGGACGGCGTTGGCGGCCAGTTCGTCGACGATGAGGACGGCGGAGTCCCGATCGTCCTGGTTGATGCCCCAGTGGTGGAGCAGGTCGTCGGTGAAGTGGCGGAAGGTGGCGACGTGGACTTCCTGGGACGAGAGGGTGAGGGTGCCCGTCTGGTCGGTGGTGGCAGGCGCCGAGGGGAGGCGGGGGGCTTCGGTGTCCGGCCGGTCGGTGAGCAGCATGGCGGCCGCCTTTCGGAAGAGTTCGGACCGGGCGGGCTGGGAAGGGGGCCGCGCCGGTCTCCGACACCTGCATGAGGTGCGGGCCGCGCCGGGACCAACACTTTTCGGAAAGAAACGTCGAAGATTTTTCCCGCGGTGGGCCACTGCCCCCGCCTACGCCGTCAGCGCACTGAGACATCACTGGTCAGCGGCTGGAGGAGCCGGTCCTCGGGGGGACCACACCCGAGGGGAGAGGGCGGTCGAGGTGGGGCGCGGGGCGCGGACTCCCCTTCGTTGCCACCTGCGGCTCTGCCCCGCCCGGCGGTGGGGCGCCGGGCGGCGGCCGGACCGATCCCTTGGTTCTCAGAAGCCGCTCTGATCAGCTGTGATGCCCTGTGTGTGACCTCATCGCCGCGTTCTGTCGCGGGGTGCGGTCGGCATCCGAGCCGGTCCAGGAACCGGCCGGCTCCCGGCAGAGCGGCGAGGCGATCATCAGGGTGCGGCGGGTGCCGTCCACCGTGCTGCGACCGTCCAGGATGAGGACCTGGTTCGCGCGCATGGTCGAGCTGATCCGGCGGGCGATGATGATCGGGGTTCCGTCGCGCTCGCGGAATGCCTCCTGTGCCTGTGCCTGTGCGATCGGGTCGAGCTGGGAGGCGCCCTCATCGAGGATGACCACTCGAGCAGCTGAGAGGCGGACCCGGGCCGGGGCGATGAGCTGCTGCTCAGCGCCGGACAGGACGGCGCCGCCGGCACCCTTCCTCGCCTCGTACCCGCTCGGCCGCTTGACCAGGGAGCGCAGCCCGGCCGCCTTGGCGGCCTGGTCCAGGTCCACCTCGGTGCCGCCAGGGTCCGGTAGTGCAGGTGGTCGCCGAGGGTGCCGGTGAAGATGTACGTCTTTTGGGGGACGGCGGCGAGGCGGTGCAGGCGCTGCTCGTCGGCCTCGCCGAGCGATGCGCCTTTGAGCGCCTGACCTCTGCGCGCTGAGGGCGGGCGAGGCCGGTGAGCCGGTGGGCAAGGGTCGGCTTGCCGATTCCGCTCGGCACCGCGATCGCCGGATGCTCCCCTTCATCGGTGGGTGAGGGTCAGGTCGCGAACCACGGGCTCGGAGTGGGGACCGTACGCGGAGGCCGGCTGCCGTGTCTGGAGGGCGAGGTCAGAGGGCCGCGGGCCGGCGGAGGGCCGTGGGCAGGGGACGCCTGCCTCACGGGCGATCAGGTCGGGGATCACCTCGGCTGCAGTCCGAGCCCGGTGACCGTGCCGGGCAGCGCGCTCCGCGTCGGCTGGGGACTCGGCACCGGGTACGTGACGGCTCCAAGGAGCAGCCCCGTCCTCACCTGCTCGGTCTGCAGGAGTCACGGGACCGCCACGCGCACGGTGAGTATCGGGTCCCCCTCACCTGCTGCCGGTCGGTGGTCCGATCGGCAGCGGGGATCACGCCGCCCTTGTTGCCGTGCCGGATCGTCTGTTCTACCGCGCACGCGCACCTGCAAGCCGGCGGCACGGCGCCCTGCCGGGGCAGGGCAAGGCGCGGTCAGGGCCTGAGGAGGATCCGTTCAGGTGATCGCCGGTGTGTTCTCGCGTTCCGCGCCCCTGGCGGCGCCGATACTACGAAATGATCAACGTAGGCGGAGTGGGGCGCCCTCGCCCAGGCTGCTCAACTCCACTGCCAGGAAAGGGGCCTTCAGTGGCCGTACCCTCGTCGTTCGACCAGCGCTCGAACGGTTACAGCCTCCAGTGGGCCTACTGGCTGGCGCGAGCATGCGATCTCGCCTACAAGAGCCGGGAGGTGATCGAGGAACAGGCCCGTGCTTGGGGGTTCGACCAGGTTCGACACCACGAGACGCGGTTCACTCCCCCCTTCCCGCTTCAGGACACCCAGGCCTACACCCTGGCCGGCGACCACGTGATCATCACGGCGTTCCGCGGCACGGAACCGGCGCAGATCAAAGACTGGCTCTCGGACGCCACCACTCCTCCCTGCCCGGGCCCGGGAGGCACCGGCTGGGTGCACCACGGCTTCGCCGAGGCACTGGACTCGATCTACCCGGAGGTCAAAGACACACTGGCCGAGCTGCGCACCGACGGCCAGAAGGTGTATTTCACCGGGCACAGCCTCGGAGGCGCCCTGGCCATGCTGGCCGGCGCCCGGATGTATCTGGAAGAGCCGCGGCTGGCCGCCGACGGCGTCTACACCTACGGCCAGCCCCGCACCTGCGACCAGGAGTTGGCCAAGGTGTACAACAAGGGCTTCGCCGACCGCATGTACCGGTTCGTCAACAACAACGACATCGTGCCCCAGTTGCCGCCCGAGCCTCCCTTCACCCATGTCCATGCCCTGCGCTACATCGACTCGGCGGGACGGCTCCATGACTCCATGCCCCTGCTCGGCGGCCTTGCCGACCGGGCCAGAGGCATGACTGCCGACCCCCTCGCCCCCGCCGGCGACGGGATCCGCGACCACTTCATGAGCAACTACATCAAGGTCTTGGAGAAGAACCTCTCCTGACCGTCGAGGACCACAGCCACCGGCCCGTGTTGCGGCTGTCCCGGCTAAAACCAGGCGACTTGACCAGGCCCGGGCCGCCTCGCCGCCACCGCCTCGCCGGCCTTCTGTGCCGTCCACGCCGCGATGGCGAGAAGCCTCCCGGCGCGGCGACCCGGAAGAGGCCGCTGTCCTTGGGCGGAAGGCGGAAAGGGCAGCGCACCGTGCAACCGGCTGCTGTTCCTGGCGCGGGTGGCTGCCCGTCCGGACGCTCCGCGACGGACAACCGATGCGGGCGGCACGACCAAGATCCCGGGCAGCGTCACCGTTTCGGGGGCATGACCCGACTGCCCTGCCCCGGGGGTAATTGAGACACCGGTTCACACAGGAAAAGTAATCCGGCGGCACCGACTGGAAAAGAAACCCGGCGGTGTGATTGCGGGACCTTTGTGTCCCGCCCAGGAATTCCCCCGGGCGTGGGCGGGGGAATTCGTTAAATCGTTCACCATTTCTCATCAAGGAGAATTCTCATGGCTCACACCTCCAAGACCCGGCGCCTTGTGATGATCGCCGTCTGCGCCGTCCTGGCCGCGGGAGGCGCCTCGCTGTCCACCACCGCCTTCGCCGCCGAGCACGCGGCGCCGCACATGGCCGCCGTCGACGGCGGCAGCGGCAACGGCAACACCGGCAACAACAACGGCTCCCGCAACGGCAACGACAACAAGGGCAACAACAACGGCCGTGACAACGGCAACAAGAACAAGGGCAACGACAACGGCAGTGACAACGGCAACAAGAACACCGGCAACGACAACGGCTCCCGCAACGGCAACGAGAACGAAGGCAACAAGAACGGCAGCTACAACGGCAACAAGAACAAGGGCAACAAGAACGGCAGCTACAACGGCAACAAGAACAAGGGCAACGACAACGGCTCCCGCAACGGCAACGAGAACGAAGGCGACGACAACGGTTCCCGCAACGGCAACAACAACAAGGGCGACGGCAACGGCAGCGACAACGGCAACAAGAACAAGGGCAACGGCAACGGCAGCGACAACGGCAATGGCAACCACTAGAGCGTGCCTCTTTGACGGGCCAGTCCGTTGACCGGATGCGTCTGTCCGGTTCGTGATCAGCGATGCGATGGGGGACCGGATCGGGCCGTTGATGCCGGCCGATCCGGTCCGCGGACGACGGTGGGCCGACCATCGACGGACGCTGATAAAGGGCGGCGAGTCCAGCTCCACCTGCCCTGCCGCACCGGGCGCCGTAGCTGCAGACGGACACCCATCTGATCAACTACGGCTGGCCGACCTCGCAGCGGCCGAGCAGCACGCTGGCCTTCATCCTGAACTGGTACTCGCCATTCAACCTGGCCACGCTGACACCGCACTCGCACGGCGTACGCAGGGTTGGGCAGATCCAGGTCGACCCCAACCATCGACCTGACCTTCGGCGCGCTGCGACTCCCGAACGTCCTTCACTATGTCGATGCGATGGGCCGGCCGCAGCACACGACGTCTGGAACCGCCGTCACCGACTCGATGTGGCTGAACGCGTCGGCTGGCGAGTTCGCCCGGTTGCCGATGAACGAGGACGTCCGGCTCAACAGCGCCGGCCTGCCGGACTTCCAGGTGCCGTGGGCCGCGAAGGACGGCGGCAACGGGTTCGGCGTGATGGTCTCGTCCAGCCTGGCCGACCCGGACACGCTGGGCGTGCACACCTCGACAAGACCAAGACCGTGCCCCGCCGGCCGAAGACGACCACGAAGCCCTGACCGCTACCTTGCGGCTGGTGTCCCACGGCTCGCGAGGGAAAGCAGGCAGGTGAACTTCTGGTCCAGGGCTCGGTTGCACCGCCACAAGATCTCATCCGGAACTGCGTCGTCCTGACCGTCAGCGACGGTGAGGTGGGGCACGATCTCGGTGAACTGGCCGCCGTGGAGGGCGAGTCTGGCGAGCTTCTTGGACTGCTTCGGGCTGTCCCCGCGCTGTCCAGCTGTGGGTGAGGCCGGGCAGCGCAGGGAAGGAGGGGCTGACGGCGAAGTGCATCTTGGTGGCCGGGCCGCCGCGTGAGCGGCCGATCGCGTAGCCGGTCGGCTCGCTCGCCAGCCCGTGCGGACTCGCCCGGCCCGGGCCGCGCTCTCCCTGTTCAGGGTTCTGCCGGGGTGCTGGTGGGCCTGGCATCCGTCGAGCCGAGGACCTCTTACCGGATATGCCCAGCCGAGCCTGCGCCGTGGCCTTCACCCTCTTCGGGGTGCGGGCCCAGGCAGGGTCGACGGGGCGCCCTTGGGATCAGGCGATGCCTGGCCGGCGCTGGGCGTCGCGGCGGCCGACCAGGAACCAGAGCAGACTCCCAAGGAAGGGGGCCATGAGGGCGAAAACGACCCAGACCAGCTTCATCCCTCCGGTGAGGTCAGACCTGACGATGCTGAGCAGAGCGCCGAAGTACAACGTGAGAGCGCCGACGGCCACGGCAGCTCCTGCGCAGGCGATCGCGATATCGCCCGTAGGGGCAAGGGCCATCTGGTGTGTGAGCTGTGCCTGCATCGTTCATTCCTCTTGCTGGTGGGGGGATTCTCGGAGCACCCGGGTCGGGCAGCGTCGGTTGACGGCAGTCCGGCTGTTCCGGGATGCCGACTGCGTCATGGGTGAGCCCCATTCATGACGGGCGCCGTGCGGACCGCAGCAGATAGACGCCGGTGGCGGCCGGGAGTGCCAGGACGGCCAGGAGGACCGGGATGAATGCTCCGAGGCCGAAGTTCAGCGTGCCCGCGGGGATCACCCACTGCGCCACCACGAACAGCGGCGGCACGAGGGCGGCCGCCGTCCCGATCGCCTTGTCCCGGTCGCGCCACTGCGGCGCGGTCCACAGCCACCAGATCGCGCCGATCAGGGCGGGGCCGCCCAGCAGGGGTGCGAAGACCGTCAGGAGGCCGGTCGCCGCCAGCAGTCCCAGCAGGGCAAGGGTGCGTCCTCGGCTCACTTGCGGAGCAGGGAGCTCGTCGCCGAGTGCGGTTGCCGCGATGGTGCGTGGGTCGCCGAGGCGTGTGAGCACGGTGCGGATCTCGTCGTCGCCGGATGCGGACTCTTCTGCGACTGCCACGGCGATGTGCTCCTCCAGGTCGGCCAGCAGCTCGCCTCGGCGTTCCGGGCTGAGTCCGGCCGCTTCACGCGCCACGGTGGCCAGGTAACTCTTCACCAGCGGGTGCTCGGTGATCGTCACGGTGGTCTCCTGTCAGTCGGTGATGAAGTGGTCGACCGCGTCACGGAAGCGCGGCCAGATGGCGGTGAACTCCTTCAGTGCCGCCTGCCCCGACGGCGTCAGCTCGTAGTAGCGCCGTGGGGGCCCGCTGGGGGACTCCTGCCAGTGGGTCTCCACCAGTCCGTCACGGCGCAGCCGCGACAGCAAGGGGTAGATGGTCCCTTGGCTCGTGACCATGACGTTCACCGCGCCGAGGGTTTCGAGCAGTTCCACGCCGTAGCGCGGGCCCTCCCGCAGGATCGCAAGCACGCAGTACTCCAGCACCCCCTTGCGGAGCTGGCTCTCCGCCTTGCCCGCGACAGGCTTACCTGCGATGTCAGGTTCCATGCATTGCACAGTACCTGGCTATCTCTACAAGTCCAAAAGTGACGTTGGTGCACCCGGCAAACGGTCCCCGGCGCTCAAGTCCCGCCGCCTGGGACGCCCACGGGGACGACGCCGGCCCTCCCGTCACCGCCCGTGTGCACCTGGCCGAACCCGTGGGAGAACGTGGCCACGGGAGGGCGTTGCGGCCACTGATTCGGTGAAGTCCCGAACTCCGGCAGGAAGAAGGACGCACCTGTGCGTCCTCCGTATGAACGGGCAGGACGTCCTGGCCGGCGGTTCCGGAACCACCGTGCGCCTCTGGACCCCTGGAACCGGAGAGGCCGTACGGACGGCGACCGTTCCTACCGGCGGAATCGCTGCGATGACCACGGTGCGGCTCGGCGGAGCCGACCTGCTGGCGATCGTGGACAACGACCGTACCGTGCGGATCCGGGAGCCCCGGACGATGAGCTGCCTGCTGACGATCCCTAACTACCGCGCCATTCGCACGGCCTCGCAGGTCGGCGGTCTGCTCATGCTGGGCATGGACGCCGGAGTGATGAGTCTGCGGCTCACCCTGGAAGAGGGCATCTGATCTATGTAGTTGGTGTTCTGGGATGCTTTTGTGACTGGCGGCAGTGGTGGTCGTTGCACGAGGCGTGAGTGATCGTCGTCCGTACCGCAGTGACCTGTCCGACGCCCGCTGGGCATTGATGAGGACCTTGCCGAAGGGGGCCTGGGCGGCCCGAAGCGAAGCGATCTACTCGAGGAAAGCGGGACTGCCCCAGTCGAGCAGGGTCGGATCGCGGAAGTCGTCCAAGGCCTCGGCGATCTGGGCGCCGAGGCCGCGGTCGCCGAACCGGCGCGCGAGGTTGGGCCAGGTGTCTTGGAATGCCCGCAACGCCTCCTCAAAGGCCTCGGCGAAGCCGGATCCGTCGGCCAGCTCGCACGCTAGCAGGGCTCCGAAGACCACGGCAGCTCCCCCGGGGACCGGCCACAGATGCCCGATGACAGCCTGCCGGGGACCGGCGACCGAACGAGCCAGGCCATGGTCGTCGTAGGGTCCCTGGGCATTAGCCGCAGCGCTGTCGCAGGTGTTGAGAACGAGCAGGCGTCGCTGTGCCGTGGACGGCAGGGGAGCGGCAGCCAGTTCCTGCAGTGGCACCTGCTCGGTGGAGGTGAGCAGGATCGAGGAATCATCGGGATCCATCAGCGGGTGCCGTCCGTGCGCGGCCACCCACAGCACGTCGTAGTCGTCGCGCTCGTACGAGGCCAGGAAGTTGGTGCGGGTCACCTCGTCGCCGTTCACGATGTCGCACCGGATGCCCGCGTAGGAGAAGACTGTCTTCAGTACTTCGGCCTCTGCCTGGGCGAAGGGAGCGTCACCGCACCACAGCTGGACCGCGGCGACAGGGCGGTCCGGCAGTGGTTGGCGCAGACTGACGGCAAGTGGCAGCACAGGGCCGTGCCGGCGTGCCAGCAGCGACTGGACGGGTGTCAGAGAGGGCAAGGTCGACACGAACGCCTCAGCCTTCTCGCTGCTCGCGTATTCGGCCAGATCGGCCACGTCGAGGTACGCGAGCAGTGCTTCCTCCA
Source organism: Streptomyces sp. NPDC005728 (assembly GCF_040630895.1). Taxonomy (NCBI): domain Bacteria; kingdom Bacillati; phylum Actinomycetota; class Actinomycetes; order Kitasatosporales; family Streptomycetaceae; genus Streptomyces; species Streptomyces sp. NPDC005728. Next base: position 11,659 of record NZ_JBEXYL010000079.1, on the reverse strand, counting down.
GCTCGGCAACGTACTCGAAGGACTTGCGGCCGGTAGCCGGCGTCGTCAGCGCCGCATCACTGAGACCGTGTGTGACCAGGCTCTTGCCCAGGGCTGCGTTCATCCCTGCGGTCAGCCGCACCAGTGCGGTGTCGCCCTCGGATTCGGGGGCCGTCTGCGGCCGGTACCAGGCGCGGCTGCCTCCGGCGGCGAGCAGGACGCACCGACCGCTTCGTCGTTCGCCTGGCTCGACGCCGTACCAGACCGACAGCCACTGCATCAGCTGCTCAACGTTGCCGGCCTGCAGCAGCGTGTGCACCAGTGGCCCGGACATGGACCACACCCTGCCCCGGTCCCGCGACCGCTGGGCTGCATCCTCCTCCTGCTCGACGAGGGCGACCACCGTCTCCAGCTGCGACAGGACCGTGGGAAAGAACGCAGCCAGCTCGGGAGCGCTCATCCGCACCGCCGTGATCGTTCTCAAGGCCAGCACCGTGTATGGGTTCAACGTGAGGTGGCCGAGAGCCCAATGAGCGATCCAGTCTGGCTGCCGATGGGTGATCGGGGGCTGTTCACCAGCCAGCAGGACAGCGATGGCACCCGCCATGGGGTGGTCGGGACGCGTGTACAGCAGCTTCTCCAGCACGTGCCCCAGCTCACAGGCATCGCTGCGCTGCTCCTGGCGAACCAGGTACTTCACCAGCTGCACGGCCGCCTCCACCACGGGCACGCTGCCCCTGGCGATCTGGGCACGGCACAGGACGAGGACGGGCGGGCACAGCTGCCGGGCCAGGTCCTCGGCCGACTGAGCGGTGGTGTTCAGATGGAACAGGATCGGGGCCAGCGTGATCAGGGCGGACTGTGCCAGGGCAGTCCATGTGTCGTTTCGGAGCGTGCGGTCCAACGGCGCCAGATCGAAATCGGCGGTGCCGGCCTCCCGCGTAACGGGATCGCCGAATGCACTGTGCAGCCACCGCCACATCTCCAGCGGCTGTGCGTACTCAAACCCGCGCCGCGCCGGAGACCAGCACATCAGCATGGCCAGCACGACACAAGCCGGCTCGGGCACGGCAGGGTCGGCTGCCTGCAGCCGCTGGATATCGTTCAACACCCCGAGAGTGAACTGCTCCAGCAGACGAGGGGATTCCGCCAGCCGGCCCTGCTGCTCGCGCAGTATCAGCGCCACGGCCAGGACCGTGGGCGGATCGCTGAGGTCCCCGGCCACTTCTGTCCCAGCCGGCACATGCACGGCGACCGAAGGAAACAGCTCGTGAAGACGCATCAGCCCCCCGTGCGGTCCCTTTTGCCGATGGCTACCCGTCGGCACCCTTATAGCCGGGCACATTACGCCGCCACCTTCTCACCCTGCCCCATCCATCTCGCACCGGGGTTCTGGTCCACTTCTTGTGGTGCGGCCACGAGCGTGACTGTTGGTCGTCGTCTGATGGCGGTTGAGGTCGCCCGAAGTTCGTCCCGTCCGTACGCCGGGATCTCGGTCAGCAGGCTGCGTGGTATCCGGGTCCCGTCCGGGCCCGGTGGCTCTCCTGCTTCTCGGCAGTCCGGTCGGTTGGTTCGATGCCGCGCTCACGCACAAGGTCGTCCTGCCGAAGGTCATGCCACGCCGCCCTGCGCGAAGCTTCCAGGGCCGAGTCGAGCCGGTGTACGTGACCGAAGCCGCGAACCCCAGGGGAGCAAGTGCTCCCCGGCGGGCCGCCGAACCAGAGCGTGGAGCAGACACGAGGAGCACGGGAGCCTCCGGAGATTTTTCTGGTGCCGTGTAAAGGATCCGGCGGCCGTACGCCTCTCAGCATGTGTACGGCCGCTGCTTCACCGTGAGGCGCTGGGCCGCAGACTGGAGGAGGTCCGTTGGAATCGACGGGTGTTGGGGTCGTGGTGTTCCTGGTGCTGCTCTTCGCGCCGGCACTGCAGGGCGTGCTGAAGAGCATCGCGTTCCGCCTCCGCGCGGCGGGCAAGGCCGAGATGATTCGTGCGGAGGGGACGTCGGACGTGCGGGCGTGCAAGGGGCGCCGGTCGGGGAAGCGGGGGCGGCGTGGCTGATCAGGGCAGGCCGCGGTCGCGGCACGCCGAGGCGTTGGCGATGTTGGTGGAGGAGCGGTACGGCAAGCTGGTCCGCCGCGCCAGGAGCCGGCTGCGCACCCGCGGGGTGCCGCAGTCGTCGGCGGATCCCGAGGACGTCGTGCAGAACGTCCTCAAGTCCGTGCTGGCAGTCACCGAGCCGATCGGCAACATGCGCGCGTACGTCCACACGTGCATGGACCACGAGATCAAACGGGCGGCAGGGCGCCACGCCGAGGGCAGGGGCTACGCCTCGCTCGACGCGGACGTGCGGCCGGAGGACCAACCGGTGGTCCACCCCATCGCCGAGACCGAGCTGCGGCACGTAGTCGGCGAGGCACTGAGCGATCTGTCGCTGCAGCAGCGCAGGGTGATGCTGCTGACCCGGGAGCTGGGAATGACCCAGGCCGAGGCGGCCCAGGTGCTGGGGTCCTCGCCGGGCACGGTGGGCGTCCACGGGCACCGCGCGATCCGCGCGCTGCGCATGACACTCGTCGGCCTGGGCGCCGCCCTCGTCGCCTGGACCACCTGGTTCATGACGGTCGGCAGGCGGGAGATCATCCCGGCCGCAGGCCTCCAGTCGCCAGCCGGCGCGGTGACGCTGGGCCTCGCTGGCACGGTCGGCGTCCTGCTCACCGTGTTGGTGGGGCTGGCGATGTGGGCAACGGGAGACTTCCGCCCGCGGTGGGCAGAGGTACTGAAAGCGCTACGCAAGGCCGTTGAGCCCGCACAGGCGGGCCGCGACAACATCAGTCCCTCCGGTTCCTCCGCCGGATCAATGTCGCCGGACCACCAGGCCTCCGGCTCGCCGTCCTTCGACGGGATCAGCTACGAGCCGCAGGCATGACTGCGATGTGCCGGTTTGGTGTCGGTGGTTGGGTGTCAGTGATGGTATGTCAGGCCGGGGTGTTTCCCCTGTTCGGGCGTTCATGAAGGGCAGCGTCACTGCCGTGGGACGGTGCGTGGTGCCGTTTCGGCTGTCATGGGGCGGTACACCCCGCCCCGTGCCTCTGTCTCGGGAACGGCACTTCTGATCCTTCGGTGGCTGCGCGGCGGCACGGTGGTCGGTGTCGGTTTTGCGCGTCCGGAAGGGTGTGGGGTGGGGGAGTCGGGCGCGTGGGGTGAGGTGGCGGCGGGGGTGAGGGTGTCCAGGCCGGTGCTGGTTGCGCGGTTGCTGGAGCTCGATGCGGCCGGAGCGTTGACGACTGCGCATGTGCGTGCGGGCGCCCAGGTCGGCGGGGTGGATGTGCGCACGGTGTGGCGCTGGCTGGAGGCGGCGCGTACGGAGGGCCGCATGGAGGGCAGGCCGCGGGCCCGGCTGGAGTTGTCCGACCATGCGTGGCAGGCGCTGGCGCAGGCGGGCGGGAACGTGGCGGCGCTGCACCGGCATCTTTTGGAGGCCGGGGATGAGGTGCCCTCGCTGGCCTCGTTACACCGGGTGGTGCGCCGAGACCTTCAGGCCGGCAGGGTCCTGCCGGATCGCGCGGTGGTGCGGCGGGAGCGGGAGGAGCAGCAAACGCGGCAGGCACTGGCTGACCTCGCCCTGGCCGGACCGCGGGAGGGCAACGCGGCGAAGACGTCTGCGCCACCGCGTCTGGGACCAGAGGCGACCAGCGGCTTGCCGGCGGGGGAGAGCGGCGCGGTGGCGGGTGTGGCGTTGCCGGCGGGAGCGCAGCTGGTGCGGACGTCGTCGGTGCGGGCGGTGGCCGAGGCGGTCGGTCAGGCGATGGCGGTTCAGGGCGCGGTGTGTGTGTTCGGCGACCCGGGACGGGGCAAGACCGCGGCCGTGCGGATGGCGCTTGGCGAAGTGCCTCCGGGCTGGAAGGTGACCTGGGTGCCGATACCGGTGCGTCCGTCGGTGGCCGGCATGAGGCGGGCGGTGTTCGACGCTCTGGCGCTGCCGGGCCGCTTCCCGCACACGTCGGCGCTGGCCGACGCCGCGGTCGCGGGGGCTCTTGGGGAGGCGCGGGTGCTGGTGGTCGATGAGGCGCAGCGCCTGCCCGTGCCCTGCCTGGAGTACCTGCAGAGCCTGTGGGACCACCCCGGCACGCGGATCACGCTGGTGCTGTGCGGGGCGGGCAGCGAGCGGGCGCTGGCCCGGCTTCCGCAGCTGGCATCGCGGGTGGTCGCGTGGCAGGAGGTTCCGCGCCTGACTGGAGCGGAAGTGGCGACCGTGGCGACCGGCTTCCATCCGCTGTGGCGTACCGTCCCGGCCCCGGATCTGACGTGGATCGACCAGTCGTGCGCGCACGGCACGTTCCGCACGTGGGCCGCTTTGACTGCGCACCTGCAGAACGCGCTGCTCACCACTGCTGACGCATCCGTCGACCGAGCCCTTCTGCGGCGGCTGTTCCAGCGGGTTGCGCCGCCACTGTGAACGGAGCGCTCCTGCAACGGTCGGGGTGCTCGCATGTCTCACGGCCCCGGCGAACACACGACGTCCCACCGCGCGAGGGGAGCTGGCATGGAGGACGAAGGCGCCGTCCGCGCAGGCGGCGGACTGCCTGCGGCGTCGAGGACGGCACTGCGCGGTCCCACAGTGCGGCGGCTGCTCGCCCTGCGGGCGGGGAAGGAGCTGACGGCCGGTCATGTCCGCGTGGCTGCAGACGCGCTGGGGGTTTCGGAGCGCACAGTATGGCGATGGCTGGCCGCCGCTGAGAACGATGAGGCCGCAGCCGCCGACCCTGGCGCACGGTCCCAGGCCGATACGAGGTTCACGATCACGTCTGAAGTCCGTGGGCTGTTGGCGCTGTGGAAGGGGAACGTGCGGGCGGTCCATCGCGAGCTGGTCCTCCGTGCCGCTCGGCAGTCTCCGCCTGCCGACGCACCGTCGTTGACGACGCTGCACCGTGCGATCCGCCGTGATCTGACGCCGGGGGAGCGGGCGGGGCTCGCGGGTGGGGAGCGGGCGGCGCGCAAGCACGATGTGTTCCTGGCCCGGCCGCGCGGCTGGCGCAACTACGTGTGGGAGACCGACCACGTCCAGGCCCCGGTGCTGGTCGACGTCGATGGCAGGGCCTGCAGGCCGTGGATTACGTGGTTCACCGACTGCGCGACGAACGCGATCACGGGGGTGGCCGTCACGCCGGGGGGTCCGTCGCGGGAGTCGGTGCTGGCCGCGTTGCGTTCCGCAGTCCTGCGCGAGGAGCCGTACGGTCCGTTCGGTGGTCTGCCGGAGAAGGTGCGTGTCGACCGCGGCAAGGACTTCCTCTCTAGGACGGTGACTGCTGCGTTCGATCTTCTGGACGTGATGGTGGAGGATCTGCCCGCCTACACCCCTCACCTCAAGGGCACCGTGGAGGGGTTGAATCGGGCGGTGGAGGACATGTTCCTGGCCGCGTTGCCCGGCTATGCCCGCCAGCCGCGCCCCGGCAAACGCGTGTCTCGCCCGAAGGACGAAGTGCTGCTCGGCTTCGAGGACTTCACCGCCCGGCTGCTGGCCTGGACTTCGTGGTGGAACACCGAGCACCGCCCCGCGCCGTTGCGGGGCAGGACTCCGCTTGAGGCGTGGCAGGACGATCCCACGCCGCTGCGGGACGTGCCTGCGGCAGATCTGTGGACGTTCACCCTGGAGGACGCCGGCACCCGCACGCTGACCACCCGCGGCATCCGCTTCAAAAAGCGCGACTATGTGGGTCCGTGGATGACCGGCCAGGCCGGGATCCAGGTCCGGGTCCGCTTCATGCCCCACCACGATCACCGGATCGAGGTCTACCACGCCGCCACCGGCCGCTACCTGGGTCCCGCAGACCTCGCCGACCAGGCCACCGACGAACAGATCAGCGCCGTACGAAGAGCGCGGGCCGCCCGCACCCGCCGCCTGAAGAAGGACCTGGAGGCCTCACAGCGCGAGCGCTACGCCGCCGTGAACCAGCCCGAGGCCCCCCAGCGGCTCGGCGCGCTGACCACCGCGCAGGCCGAGGCCGAACTCGTCCAGACTGCCGACACCGACCTCGCGCAGCTCGCGATGCCGGACCTCATCCCGCCCGCCGCGCCCCCGGCCGACTGGCGCACCCCTGCTTCCCTGGCCGCGCTGACCACGCCCGTCCCGCCCGTCCCGCACCCGTCCGGCTGTGATGGCGCTTTCGCCCCGGACGGGCGCGACGGGCGGGCCGCACCTCCCACCACCGACGAAGACGGAGACGCCTCGTGACCGCGGCCAGCTACCAGTACGTCGACCTGCCCGATGCGTCCGTGGTCACCACCCGCGCCCTGCTCACCGCCCGGGAGAACATCTCCGACACGGTCGCCGCGCGGGCCATGATGTGCATCCACGGCGGCGCCGGCTTCGGCAAGACGCTCGCCGTCAACATCTGTCTGCGGGGACTCGAACCGCACGAGGACGTCCGCAAGATCACCTTCCGGGCCCGGCCCACCGCCCGCGCGGTGCGCTACGAACTGTTCACCGCGCTCGACCTGGCCGGTGAACCACCGCGTCACCCCAGTGAATTCGACCGCCTGCTGAAGACCGCCCTGGCCGAACGCCCCCGCACCTTCCTCGTGGACGAGGCCCAGTGGCTCAACGGGGAGGCGTGTGGGTTGCGGGGGTAGCTGTAAGGCGGGGGTTGCTTTTCTTCGGGTGTCTCGTTGGTGGCTTCGGTGGCAGGCGCAGAAATCAGGTGCTGCCTTAATCGAGGGGTCATGGGCGGGATGGTGGTGGAGGGTGGGGGAGAGGCCTCTTCTGAGGCTGGTCGAGGGCGGGCTTGCTGGCCCGGTTCCCGGTACCGGTCGGGTGCTGGATGTGTGGGCTTTCCAGGCTGGGTGCGTGAGCGCGTTCGCGTCGACGTGGGTGGTACGCGGGTTCTCCCCGACGACGGTCCGTTGCTACGCGTCGTTGCTGGAACGGGTGTTGAACCATTTTGAACGGCCGGTATGGCAGATCGAGCCTGCGGACGTGGACGCGATGCTCCGGGATCTGCTGTGTGCGGGCCGGGCTGCGGGGACCAGGCGTCAGTACCTGCAGATGCTGCGTATGTTCCACGGTTTCGTGAAGGACCGCTACGCCACCGGGATCCGTGCTTTGTACGGCGTTCCCGTGGGTGATCCGCTGGATCGGTTTAACCGGCTGCGGCACGTCTACGACGACAGGTCTCCTTTTCGGCTGCCGCCCGCGGCCGAGCGCCTCACGGAGTTCTTCGCTTTCGCCCGTGCCCGCCTGGCCGTCACCGCCGACTACCCGGCCGCGGCACGAGACTACGCGCTGCTGCGCACGCTGTATCACTGCGCGCCTCGGGTGAGTGAAGCGGTCCGTCTCGACCAGTGCGACGTTCACCCGGAGCTCGGTCCGTCCGGCAAGCTCCACGTACGGTTCGGCAAGGCGGCCAATGCCTCGGGACCGCGCCCGAGGTGGGCACCTATGCTCGACGGCTTGGACCGCATCCTTGCCTGGTACCAGAGCGACGTGCGCCCCCTCTTCCCGGACACCGCCCCGCTGTTCTGCGACGCAGACGGCCACCCGCTGAAGGCGCACACCGTACGTGATCGCCTGGCCCGCCTCCTGGACCTGGAAGGCGTCCCGCAGGATGACCGGTTCACCCCGCACGACCTGCGCCGTGCCTGCGCGACCCACCACTATGAACAGGGCATGGACTTGCTCACCGTCCAGCAGCTTCTGGGACACCGGCACATCGCCGCGACCATGGCCTACGTCCAACCCTCCCTCAGCTTCGTCGAGGACGCCTGGCGCCGCGCCACTCTCACGGCCATCACCGGCCTGGCCGGCTGACCCACGGGCAGGAGTACCGATGACCACACCCGAGCTGCACGCCATCGCCCCTGCCGCCCCGCCAGCCCAGGTGGAGTGGAAGCTACGGATGGCCGCGGCGCAGCGCGGCATCTGGACAGGCACCGAGCTGCGCCGTCTGCTCGCCGAGCGGGCTGGTCTCGAGCTGTCCGCGGCGTCGGTGTCCGCGCTGTTCACCAAGCAGCCCTCTCAGGTGAAGCTGTTCACGCTGGCCGCGCTGTGCGCGGCCCTCGACTGCACTCCGGGCGACCTCTTGACCCTGAGCGAGCCCGTCGTGTCTTCGGCTCCGCCGCCACGCACTGCCCCTGACCCGGCCCCACCGCCCCCGCAGCAGTCCGTATCGCGTCACCGATCCCTACCACCGCTGTGACCGCGCCCCACCCCGCAACTAACCCGCCCGCGACCGCCGGTGCCGTATCCCGGACCGGCAAGGACAGCTGCCCGGTCTGCCACCGACTGCGCTGGCTGCGCCCCGACACCGGCCGCTGCGCCTGGTGCTCGCGTACCTGCGCCACCTGCGGCGCCCCTCGCCGATCAACGGAACAGCAGTGCGCGGCGTGCCACCGCCGCACCGCCGGACAACCCGGACGAGGGAAGTGTCGGCACTGCGGACGCCGACGCGTCCTGGACGCGGCGACCCAGCGCTGCCGACCCTGCAGCACCCCCACCACTGAGCCCCCGGCACGCTGTGCGCGGTGCGGTACCAGCGGCCAGTGGGCCAAAGAGCTGTGCAAGCGCTGCTACGAGCACTCACCGCGCACCGTCTTGACCCGTGCGGCCGGCTGGGCAGAGCGCATGCCCACCCCGCCCTCCTGGTGGAGCGACCTCGCCGCTCACCTGGCGGAGCACCGCCACCCGATCTACGCGGCCGACGTCGTCGCTACCACCGCGCACCTGATCCTCACGGCAACAACCTCCGAGCCCCGCACCCTGCTTGCCCACGCCCGAAACGACACCCCCGAACTTGTCGGAGCACTCACCGACTTCTTCCGAACCCATGGCCACCTCGACCCGCCGCCGGGCCTCGCCGACCAACGGGCAGCAGCCCGCCGCGCACGCCGTATCGAGGCCACCCCCGCCCCGCTGCGCCCCCAGGTCACCGGATTCGCCGACTTCCTGCTGCAGCAGCGTGAGCAGGCCCAGCAGCTGGGACTACGGCCGAACCAGCTGAAGACCATCGAGATCCGCCTGGACGCCGTCCGTGACCTGGCCATCGGTCTTCACGCCGAGGGCCATGTGAGCTGGGCGGGCGTCACCACCGCACACCTGGAATCCTTCCTGGCCCTCAACCCCGCCCGCCGCGCCTCCCGCCTCGCGGGACTGCGTCAGTTCTTCGCCTACGCCCACCGCGCCAAGGCAGTCCTCCACAACCCCACTGACCCGGTAACTGCGATACAGCAGAGGGGATTTCACGGCCCCACCCTCACGCTGGCCCAGCAGCGAACCCTGTACCGACGGTGGGCGACCAGCCGGGACAACCACCCGCACGAGGCCTTCATCGGACTCGCCGCCCTGCTCCACGCAGCGACCATCACCGAGCTGCGCCTGCTCACCGACAACGGCATCAACCCCCACCACCGGAGCGTGCAGTTCCCCGGCAGATCAGCAGCCCTCCCACTGGACAAGGCGACCTGGACAGCACTCGAACGCTGCCGAGAACACCGACGCGGGCTCGGCTCGGACAACCCTCACCTGCTCGTCACGCGGCTCACCCGGACGCACCACGGCCCCGCCGGCGCCGCTCACATCCGCGACAGCCTCGCCCCCCTCGGCCTGCTGCCACGCATCCTGCGCTCCACCCGCCTGCTCACCCTCGCAGACGAACTCGACATCAAGGTACTCACCGCCTCGCTGGGCATGTCGTACGCAGGAGTCGCCCACTACCGGCCCGGAACAACACCGCCAGCCAGCTTGACCTGACAGACCACTGTCCTGGGAAACAGCAGGACGTGCGCCGTAGCACCGCCGCACGGCGCTGTGTGCACTCACGCCTCGCCCCCGACGGCCTCGCAGTTCTTCGGCTGCCCAGCCCGAGCCGAGTCCCGCCAACTGCCCGAGCTGGTGGTCGTCGAGCCCATCTGTCGAACGGTGCGGAGGCGCCCTCTCAGCCGTACCTCGATGCAATCGATCACCGCGACGTAGCCCGGATCGACGGCATGCCGGCCGTGCGTGTCGGCCAGGGGCACGCCAAGCGACGTGCGGCATTCCCGCGATGCGCATCGACCGTCCCGCCCATCTGTAGGCACTGCTGGTCGGGGCCTACGCGGTGCCTACAGACATCTGGGACCGGACACGTCCGCTTTTCGCAACCCAGGCCCGAGGACTTCCTTCCGGCGGCCACCGTGCAATCCAACCGACGTTTACGGGATCCGTACGCGTTTGGTACGCGAAAGGTGCGCTTCACGCTAGGGTGCGGGGCAGGAGGTGCTGCATGTCCGAGCTGTTCGACGCGGTCGATGCGCTCATTGCGTCCCGCTCTCCGTTGCCGCCGCCGGCGGAACGCAGGCGGCTGCGCCAGGCGCACGGCCTGACGCTGGACGAGGTGGCCGCCGCACTGCAGGTGCGGCGGGCGACGGTCAGCGGTTGGGAGGCCGGCAAGACCGAGCCGCGGCCGCCGGAGCGTGACGCATACGCCCGCATGCTCAAGCAACTTGCCCAGCTCTACCCCGCCAACTCTCTGGTGCCTGCTGAGGACACGGCGGTCCCCGAGACGCCTGCCGTTCCGGCCGCTCCCGCGCCATCGGTAGCTGAACCGGCCCAAGCCCGCACCGTACCCACAGGCCCGACGGCGGAGCCTGCTTCCGGGAACACTGCACGCGGCCCCGCCGCTCCGCGTCCGGCGGCCACGACCAGGCCGACGTTGCGTCGCCCGGCCCGTCCGGCCCGCCCGGGCGTGAAGAAGGCCGCCCCCGCAGGCACTCCGGCGGGCGGCGCCGATCCGCGGTTTGCGAACGGTCCGCTCGCGGTCGTCGATGTCGACGCAGATGGTCAGGTGCTGGCGTACTGCGTCGACGGTCTGGTCCTTGACGTGCCGGCGAAGTCGATCCCGGCGCTGGTGGACTGGACGCTGAAGGAGGCGAGGCTGGGGCAGCCGAAGTTGTCCGGGCCGGGCAAGGACGCCGACCCGCTGATCGTGCTGACCGAGGCCGCGTGCGAGCACTACGGCCTGCCCGTCACGCTCACACAGCAGGAGCGCCTGGCCGGCCGGATCCCGGAGGGCCACAAGGTCATCAAGCAGCTGACGCGCGCCAACTGGCAACTGACCAAGCGCGGGTTCGGGCCGTGGGCGCGGATCTACCGCCCCGCGCAGGGCTCGGAACGGGCGTGCGTGCAGCTGTGCATCCCGTCCTGGGACGCGCTCGACACCCGGCACTGGGCCGACGCCGCACAGCTGCCGCCGGCCGAACTCGCCCAGTTGCTCGGGACGTACGCGTCCCGGGTGATGACGCCGCGCGGCTCCACGGCTGTCACCGGTCTGGAGCTGATGACCGCTCTGTATCCGCCGACCCGCGCCTCCGCGCCCGACGCCGACGGCAAGCGGCACTCCGAGCACAACCCCGGCAGCCTGGGCAAGGACCCGGTGGACTGCGCGCCGTGCGAGGCCCCGGACGGGCACCCGCTCCTGGCGGACCTGCCGCGCTTCCATGTCCGCGGCCCCGGCGAGAAGCTGTTCGAGGAGGCGTACGACTGGGCGCGGCCGATGACGGATGCCGAGTGCACCCTGCGGCACCTGGTTGGCATCGACGTGAACATGGCCTTCGCCGCCGGCGCCAACGGCCTGGTCGTCGGTCTCGGCGAGCCGACGCACGTCAAGGCGCCGGTGTTCGATGCGAAGCTGCCCGGCTCGTGGCTGGTGGACCT
>NZ_JBEXYL010000078.1:0-37393 GCF_040630895.1 Streptomyces sp. NPDC005728 | reverse complement strand
CCGGGCCCCGTGACACCGGGGCCCGGCGGCCGGTGGCCGTTCGGCGGGACCGTACGGCTCAGTCGCGCTCCCAGACGTAGAAGCGGTGTGCCATCGCGTCCTTGGGGGACCTCCAGGTCTCCGGGTCGTACGCGCTGACGTACGCCTGCAGGCGCTCGCTGACGTCACGGAACTCGGGGTGGGAGGTCACCTTGGCGATGGCCGGTCCCGGCTCGCGCTCGGACTCGATGAGGTGCATGTACACATCGCCGAACTGGAAGAGGCTGCGCCGCGCGACACCGACGAGGTGGGGCAGCTCTCCGCGGTCGGACTCCGCGAACACCTTGGCGATGTCCGGGGCGGAGCCCGGGGCCATCCGGGCGACGATCAGGGCCTGGTGCATGGGACGTGCTCCTTGGTCGGTTCAGTCGGCCAGGGCCGGGGCGGGCCGGTGTCCGGCGGCGGCCTTCTCGATCTTGTCCCGGATGAGGGCCAGCTGGACCTTGGAGTTCCGGTTGATGTTGTCGGTCATCCACGCGTCGTCGACCGGGGCCTCGGGCTTCATCGCGAAGTCCTGCGTCCACACCATCCGGACGCCGGCGGGCACTTCCTCGTACTGCCAGTGGATGTCCATGTGGGCGAAGGGGCCGGTCTCGACGCGGCGGGCCTTCACGGTGAGGGTGTCGCGGTCGGGCTCGCGCTCGGAGACCCAGCTCCAGACGGTGCCGTTGTCGTCCGGGTGCATGGTCAGCCGGAACGTCGTCTTCTCCCCGTGCCGGGAGAGGACCTCGACGGACGCGTACTCGCTGAACAGCTGGGGCCAGCGCTCCAGGTCGTTGGTCATGTCCCAGACCAGGTCCAGCGGCGCGGCGATGGTGATCTCGTTCTGCGTGTGTCCTGCCATCTCAGGCTCCTGCCATCAGAGTGCTGTTGACGAGGTCGAGGAACTGCCGGGGCGTCTTGCAGCGCTCCGCGTCGGGCGGCATCGGGGTGCCGTGCCGGTTCTCCAGTTCGCCGACGATGCCGAGCAGGCCGAGCGAGTCGACACCGAGGGCGTCGAAGCCGGCCTCGCCCTGCTCCAGCAGCGATTCCGGGTCGACGGTGACCCCGGCGGCCTGCTTCATCAGCGCGGCCAGTTCTTCCACGGTGATCTGTGCGGACATGCGATTACCTCCAGTACTGCTAGGCGGTGACGGCGCCGTGCCGGAGCACCAGCGCCGCGTTCGACCCCATGAGTCCGCGGCTCAGCACCAGCGCCGTCCGCAGCTCGGCGACACGGGCGCGCCCGGTCACGAGGTCGAGGTCGTGGCAGACGTCGAAGACGTTCGGGGTGGGCGGGATCAGTCCGTGCTCCATCGCGAGCACGGCCGCGGCGGTGTCCAGCACGGGTGCCGCGCAGTAGCCCCGCCCGATACCGGTCTTCGGCGCCGTGACCGGCACCCGGGTGCCGTGCGCGCCGAGGGCGTCGGCGAGCGCGAGTGCCTCGGCCCGGTCCGCCTCCGGCACCCCGAGGGCGTCGGCGAAGACGACGTCGACCTCCTCGGGAGCACAGCCGGCCTCGTCCAGGGCCTGCCGGATGGCGTGGGCGAGGCCCTCCCGGGACTCGGCCCAGCGGGAGGCGCCGGTGAAGGTGGCCGCGTGCCCGGCGACGAAGGCCCGGACGTCCGCGCCACGCTCGCGGGCGGACGTCTCCGCCTCGACCACCAGCATGGCGCCGCCCTCGGACGGCACGAACCCGCACGCGGACTCCGTGAACGGCCGGTAGGCGCGGGACGGGTCGGCCTCGGTGCTCAGCTCCTCGTAACCGAGCTGGCAGACCGCCGAGTACGGCGCCAGCGGCGCCTCGGTGGAGCCGGCCACGATGACGTCGGTGCCGCGCCGCACCGCCCGTGCCGCGTGCGCGAGGGCGTCGAGACCGCCGGCCTCGTCGGAGGCGACGACCGAGCAGGGGCCCTTGAACCCGCGGCGGATGGAGATCTGGCCGGTGCTCGCGGCGTAGAACCAGGCGATGGACTGGTACGGGCCGACGAACCGGCTGCCCTTGCCCCACAGCCGCTGCAGCTCGCGCTGGCCGAACTCGCCGCCGCCGGACCCGGCGGCGGTCACCACGCCGATGGAGTAGGGCTCCCCGGAGGTGTCGGCCTGCCCGAGCCGGGCGTCCTCCAGCGCGAAGTCGGCCGCGGCCATGGCGAAGTGCGTGAACCGGTCGGTCTGGACGAGGAACCGCTCCTCGATGGTCACCGCCGGATCGAAGGCGCGGACCTCGCCGGCGACCTTCAGCGGAAGGTGCTCACAGCCCTCGCGGGTGACCCGGTCGAGGACGCTGAGTCCTTCCTGGACGGCCTTCCAGAAGGTGTCGGTGCTGGTCCCGTTGGGCGCGACCACCCCGATGCCGGTGACGGCCGCGCGTCGGTCATGAGGTTCGCTCATCATGTCCTCTCCCTCGTCCGGTCCCTCGTCCGGGTCAGGACCACCGCGGACTGGAACCCCCCGAACCCGCTGCCCACGGACAGGACGCTGGTCAGCTTCCGTTCGCGGGCGACGCGCGGGACGTAGTCCAGGTCGCACTCGGGGTCGGGGGTCTCGTAGTTCGCGGTCGGGGGTACGACCTGCTTGGCCAGCGCCAGCACACAGGCGACCACCTCGATCGCCCCGATCGCCCCGAGGGAGTGCCCCACCATCGACTTGATGGAGCTCATGGGGGTGTCGTAGGCGTGGTGGCCGAGCGCCCGCTTCACGGCCGCCGTCTCGTGGCGGTCGTTCTGCCGGGTGCCGGAGCCGTGGGCGTTGACGTAGTCGATCGCCGTGGGGTCGAGCCGGGCGTGGTCGAGTGCGGTGTCGATCGCCCGGGCCATTTCCAGGCCCTCGCTGGTCAGGCCGGTCATGTGGTAGGCGTTGCCGAAGGTGGCGTAGCCGCCCAGTTCGCAGTACACGTGTGCGCCGCGGGCCCGCGCGTGTTCCAGCTCCTCCAGGACGAGCACCGCACCGCCCTCGCCCATGACGAATCCGTCACGGTGGTTGTCGAAGGGCCGGGAGGCGTGTGCGGGATCGTCGTTGTTCGGGGACGTCGCCTTGATCGCGTCGAAGCACGCCATGGTGATCGGGGAGATCGGCGAGTCCGACGCGCCAGCTATGCAGATGTCGGCCCGGCCCTCCTCGACGGTGTGGAAGGCGTACCCGACGGCGTCCAGGCCCGAGGTGCAGCCCGTGGAGACGGTCTGCACCGGACCCTGCGCGCCGAAACGTTCCGCCACCGCGGAGGCGACCGTGCTGGGCGAGAACGCCCGGTGCAGATGCGCCTCCGCCTCGCGGTGGTCGACGTCCCAGCGCTGCCCGCGGTGGCTGACCAGGACGTAGTCGTGCTCCAGGCGGGTGGTGCCGCCGACCGCGGTACCCAGCGAGACCCCGACCCGCCAGGAATCCTCCCGGGCCAGGTCGAGACCCGAGTCCCGGACCGCCTCCTCCCCGGCGACCAGGGCGAACTGGATGTACCGGTCCGCCCGGTCGACCTGATCCGCGTCCAGGCCGTGCGCCGCCGGGTCGAAGTCGCACTCGGCGGCGATCTGCGACCTGAGCCCCGAGGGGTCGAAGAAGGTTATGCCCCGCGTCGCGGTCCGGCCGTCGGCAAGCAGATCCCAGAATGCCGGTACGCCGATGCCGCCCGGAGCAACGATGCCTATACCAGTGACCGCCACGCGCCGGGTCATGACCGGACCCGACCCCGGTCGGCCACCTGCGCGGCACCTGCCTGAGCGGGCTCGGTGAGCACCGCGGCGGCCCCGATGATCTCCGTCTCCTCGGTGTCGACATGGCCCAGCTGCGGCCGCGGGGCCAGCGGACCCAGGTGGAAGACGATGCGCGCCTCCACCTTGCCGACGTTGCGGAAACGGTGCCGCATGTGGGCCGGGATCATCAGGCCCTGCTCGGGCCTGAGCGTGTGCGGCTCGCCGTCCAGGTCCACCTCCAGCTGCCCGCAGACGACGTACACGAACTCCTCGGAGTAGGGGTGGTAGTGCTCGCCGATGCGGTCACCGGGCTGCACGATGGCCACACCCATGAAGCCGCTGGTGGAGCCGACCGTGGCAGGGGTGAGCATGGCGCGCAGGTCGCCACCTCGCCGGACGTTGGGCTCGACCTCACTGAGGTCCACGATTTTCGGACGGGGTTTGATGGACAACGTTTCCTCCGGTTGGATGTGCTGCGCCGGCACTTGGCGGTGGGGGACCCGACCGCCGGATCAGGCGTCCGGCGAACGGCGGTCGGTGATCAGGTCCATACGGGCGGCCTCGGCGTCGAGCAGCTCACGCACCTCGGCGGCCGCGCGGGAGTCCCGCGGCAGCACCTCGACGTCCCGGTCGCCGCGCACGTCGACCAGCCGGACGACCACGTCGTCACGCTGGAAGACCGTGCTGCGCAGGATCGGGCTCGCGGGATCCTCCGCGGCCGCCGAGTCGGCCTGGGCGAGCAGCTCGGCCAGCCGCATCCCGCAGCCGCTCCGGGCCGGGTAGGACAGGGCCTGCCGCATGCCCTCCGGCTCGTCGTGCACGCTGACGTGATGCACCGCAGGCAGCGCCGCCCGGGTGAAGAAGACCCGCGCCGACTCCGGGTCGTCAAGGTCGCGGTCCTGCTCCAGATACGGGTTGATCGCCTCCTCGACGGCCCGCACCTCCGGCTGCCGGGCCACGTGCCGCAGCGCGGCGAGCAGGTCGCCCCGCACCTCGATGGCCCGCACCACCCGGTTGCCGTGCAGGAACAGCGAGGTCCGGCACAGCCGCGTGCTGTCGTCCACCCGGGCGTTCGGCGAGGAGTAGTCCGCGAGGATCTTCGCGACCTTCTCCTCACTGCCCGGCTTGACCGTGAAGGTCAGCGCGTGCCGGATCACCCCGTCGCCGATGCGCGGGTGGGCCTGCAGCCGGCGCTCCCCCGACGCGGCCTGCCGCGCGGCGCCGCCGGTCTCGCGCACCACGTGGAACCGCAGCGACCGGGTGTCCCGGACACAGCTGTGCAGCGGCTGCACCATCTGCACGTGCTCCTCGCTGTTCACCCAGGTGAGGAACGGCGGCGCACTCTCCCACTCACTCGTGATGAGCCATTGGGACGGATTTTCGATGGACTGGCAGAGTTGGTCGCTGACATGGCCCGGCACGGACGCAACCTGGTTGCACAGCTGCTCGTACGCCTCGAGGAACTGCTGCTGTGCGCCGTCGTAGACGTCCACCAGGAGGACGACCCGGAGCCGGGAGCCGTCGAACACGGACTGGGAGACACGCTTCGACACCTCGCGTGTCAGCGTTTCTGAAAGACGTTCAGACGTCGTGGTCATCCTGTACACATCTCCTTCGCGGGGCAGAGGCGACGCCCGCCGCTGGGGACGCGACGGCAGCGTTCCTTGATCCTGTGCCGGTCCCCACAAGCCCGCGACTCGTATGAACCACGCGGGTGATTGGGCACGCGGAGCGGGCGCCACCGGGCATGAGAACTCACAGGCGCCCCACACGCGCACCCCTGCCTCTGGAGGCTTCGATGCATCAAAAAGCCGACCACCGGGTCCCCGTCCTCATCGTGGGCGGCTCTCTGGTGGGCCTGTCCATGTCCGTGTTCCTGGGCCGTCTCGGCGTGCGGCACATGCTCGTCGAACGGCACTCCGGGACCTCGATCCACCCGCGCGGACGCGGCAACAACCTGCGGACGATGGAGCTGTTCCGGGTGGCCGGCATCGAGCCGGACATCAGGGCGGCGGCCTCACTCCTCGCCGACAACCACGGCATCCTGCAGACGCCCACACTCGTGGGTGATGCGGGCGAATGGCTGTTCCGGCACATCGACCCGGGCGGCGGACTCGCCCGGTTCAGCCCCACCAGCTGGTGCCTGTGCAGCCAGAACGACCTCGAACCCGTCCTCCTGGACAGCGCTCGGGAACTCGGCGGCGACCTGCGCTACTTCCACCAGATGGAGTCCTTCGCACAGGACGCCGACGGAGTGACGGCCACCGTCCTGGACCGCACCACCGAGGAGCGGTACACCGTCCGCGCGGACTACCTGGTCGCGGCCGACGGCCCCCGCAGCCCCGTCCGGCGCGCGCTCGGCATCGGCCAGACGGGCCCCGGCGACCTCTTCGCGAACGTCAGCGTCACCTTCCGCTCCGCCGGGCTCGCCGACATCGTCGGCGACCGGCACTTCATCTGCTGCTACCTCACCCATCCGGACGCCGACGGCGCCCTGCTGCCCGTCGACAACAAGGAACGCTGGGTCTTCCACGCGCCCTGGCACCCCGAGCACGGCGAGACGCTGGAAGAGTTCACCGAAGAACGCCTCAGGAGCCACATCAGCCGAGCCATCGGCGTACCCGACCTCGACGTCGAAATCACCGGAAAGGCGTCCTGGCGAGCGGCCGAACGGGTCGCCGACCGGTACACGTCCGACAGGGTCTTCCTCGCCGGCGACTCCGCGCACGAGATGTCCCCGACCGGCGCCTTCGGCTCCAACACGGGCATCCAGGACGCCCACAACCTGGCCTGGAAACTCGCCGCCGTCCTCGACGGCTGGGCCGGCCCCGGCCTCCTCTCCTCCTACGACACCGAGCGCCGCCCGGTCGCCCTCGCCACCAGCGCCCGCGCCTCCGCCCGCTCCGTCGAACACAGCCACCCCGGCTTCGCCCCCGCCCCCGGCGTCGGCGGCGGCAGGCGCGGCGGCATCCTCAACGTCGTCCTCGGCTACCGCTACCCGCACGGCGCCGCCCTCGGCACCGACCCCGAGCAGCCGGTCGTCCCCGACGGCGTGGACCTGACCGGACAGCCCGGCACCCGCGCCCCCCACCTCTGGCTGCGCCGCGCCGGACAGCGCCTGTCCACCCTCGACCTGTACGAGCGCTCCCTGGTCCTGCTCAGCGACGCGCCGGACGACGCCGGCTGGCACGAGGCGGCCCGCCGCGTCGCGCAGGCGGACGGCGTACGACTCGACGCGTACCGGATCGGCCCCGGCGCCGACGCGGACCTGATGTACGACACCGACGACACCGACTGGGCCGAGGCTCACGGCACCACCGCCGACGGCGCGGTCCTGGTCCGCCCGGACGGCTTCGTGGCCTGGCGGACCCCCGGCGCCGTACCCGACCCGGAGGCGACCCTGCGAAAGGCCCTGAGGACGCTACTCCGCACCACCTGACCTGCACAGACGACGGAAGGCCACCCGCACCGTGCACGCGGGTGGCCTTCGCCCTGCCGAGCCCCCTGTCGGATTCGAACCGACGACCTTCGCTTTACAAGAGCGGTGCTCTGACCAGCTGAGCTAAGGAGGCGTGCGCTTGCGCGCCCGTGCAGTGTACCCAGGTCCGGGGTGCCCCTCGTCGAAAATTTCCGCGAAGTTCACAGTCGCCCAAGTACTGACAGACGAGTGAACGCCAGGTACCGTCCTGAGCCAGTTCACTCGCGTGGACTACACCAACCACCTTCCTACAACGGATCGTCCGGCACGTTCCTGCCGGTAGAAGGGGGCCCATTCACCATGGCCACTGTCACGTTCGACAAGGCGACCCGGATCTACCCGGGTTCCACCAAGCCCGCCGTCGACGGTCTCGAGATCGCGATCGAGGACGGCGAGTTCCTCGTCCTGGTCGGCCCGTCGGGCTGCGGAAAGTCCACCTCCCTGCGGATGCTCGCGGGCCTGGAGGACGTCAACGGCGGCGCCATCCGCATCGGTGACCGCGACGTCACGCACCTGCCGCCCAAGGACCGGGACATCGCCATGGTGTTCCAGAACTACGCGCTCTACCCGCACATGACGGTCGCCGACAACATGGGCTTCGCGCTCAAGATCGCCGGCGTCAACAAGGCGGAGATCCGGCAGAAGGTCGAGGAGGCCGCGAAGATCCTCGACCTCACCGAGTACCTGGACCGCAAGCCGAAGGCGCTCTCCGGCGGTCAGCGCCAGCGTGTCGCGATGGGCCGCGCGATCGTCCGCGAGCCCCAGGTCTTCCTCATGGACGAGCCGCTGTCCAACCTGGACGCCAAGCTCCGTGTGTCGACGCGTACGCAGATCGCGTCCCTGCAGCGCCGTCTCGGCATCACCACCGTCTACGTCACCCACGACCAGGTCGAGGCCATGACGATGGGCGACCGGGTGGCCGTGCTCAAGGACGGCCTCCTCCAGCAGGTCGACTCGCCGCGCAACATGTACGACAAGCCCGCGAACCTCTTCGTCGCCGGCTTCATCGGCTCCCCGGCCATGAACCTGGTCGAGGTCCCGATCACCGACGGCGGTGTGAAGTTCGGCAACAGCGTCGTCCCGGTCAACCGGGACGCCCTGACGGCCGCCGCCGACAGGGGCGACCGCACGGTGACCGTGGGTGTCCGGCCCGAGCACTTCGACGTGGTCGAGCTGGGCGGGGGCGCCGCCGCGTCCCTGTCCAAGGACAGCGAGGACGCCCCGGCCGGCCTGGCCGTCTCCGTGAACGTGGTCGAGGAGCTGGGCGCCGACGGCTACGTCTACGGCGCCGCCGAGGTCGGCGGCGAGGTCAAGGACCTGGTCGTCCGCGTCAACGGACGCCAGGTCCCGGAGAAGGGCTCCACCCTGCACGTGGTGCCGCGTCCGGGCGAGATCCACGTGTTCTCGACCTCCACGGGCGAGCGGCTCACCGACTGATCGGGCTGAGCTGCGCGTATGCGCGAAGTTGACGAAAGGGGCCCCACGGAACGCCGTGGGGCCCCTCTGATCGGGCTGAGCTGCGCGTATGCGCGAAGTTGACGAAAGGGGCCCCACGGAACGCCGTGGGGCCCCTTTCGCTGCGTGAAATACCCGGCACAGCGATCATTTCGGGCACCGCCCGTCAACCCCTTACCCAGAAAGATGCGGTACTTCATCCCCCATAAGGGTGACCAAATGTCGCCAAATCATTACCGGGCGCTACCCTCACACGCGTGAAGCACTCCACCAACCCTCAGACGCGACGCGGCCATCGGGGCGGCCCTGCCCGCCGGATCGGCCGCACTCTCGCCCTCGTCCTGCCCGTCGTCCTGGTGCTCTCGGGAACCCTCGCGGTCACCCGGGTCAACTGGACGGGGAGCCACTCCAGCTCGGTGCTCACCGCCTCGGACGTCTCCTCGGCGGAGGCCTCCACCAAGGCGGTCTCCCGCGCCCCGCAGGACGTGCTCCGCGACCAGCTGATGACCGAGCTGCAGGACAAGGACCCGGGGGTGGCCCTCACCCACCTCCAGCAGGCGGTCGACGAGCAGCCCTCGCTGGCGAAGCACTGCTCCTCCATCGCCCGCGCCCTGGGCCGGGCCGCCGTGCGCATCTACGGCGCCCCGCGCGCGCAGTCGTTCGCCCGCCCGGTCTGCGACACCGCCTTCGCCAGCGGCATCCTGGCGGCGCACAGCTGAACCGTGACGGGGAACCGGGTAACGGCTCCTTAAGGAGCCTGTTGCGGTTGGAATCCCCGGCCGGGGCGCCACGTACAGTTCGGGGCATGACCCATCCGAACGCCGCGTCGCGCCCCACTCAAGCCGTCGTCCTGGCCGGTGGCCAGGGCTCACGGCTGCGCCCCTACACCGACGACCGGCCCAAGCCGATGGTCGAGATCCCCGGCACGGGCACTCCGATCATCGGCCACCAGTTGGTCTGGCTCGCCGAAGAGGGTGTGACGGACGTGGTGGTCTCCTGTGGCCACCTCGCCGAGGTCCTGCAGAAGTGGCTGGACTCGGCCGACCTGCCCGTGTCCGTCACCACCGTCGTGGAGACGGAGCCCCTCGGCCGCGGCGGTGGCCTCAAGTACGCCGCCGCGCATCTCCCCCACCCCGACCGGCCCTGGTACGCCACCAACGGCGACATCTGGACCCGCTTCTCCCTGCGGGACATGGCCGACTTCCACACGGAGCGGGACGCTCTCGCGACCCTGGCGCTGGCCCGGCCCCGGATTCCGTGGGGTGCGGTGCAGACCGACGGGTTCGGGCACATCACCGACTTCATCGAGGCGCCGCCGTCCACGTTCGAGATCAACGCGGGTGTGTACGTGTTCTCGCCCGAGTTCCGGTCGTTGCTGCCGGAGCGAGGGGATCACGAGCGGACGACGTTTCCCCGGTTGGCCCGGGAGCGGAAGCTTGCGGGTTTCCCCATTCCGCAGGGCGCCTACTGGCGGGCTATCGACACGGCGAAGGATCTGACCGAGGCTGCCAAGGAACTGGCGGCTCTGGGACGGTAGCCGTCCACAGGAACGTTGCGGCTTGCCTGCACGGAGAACGTCGCGGCTTCCCCGCACGGAGAAGGGCCCTGCACCTTGTGTGGTGCAGGGCCCTCTCCCGTCCGGGGTCTGTCAGCCCAGGAGGCCGCCCACCAGGCCCGGCTCGCCGGAGGTGGAGCTGCCACCGGAGCCGGAGCCGGAGGACGAGCCGCCCGCTGCGCCACCGCCCGTGCTGGTCGGGCCCGCTGTCGTGCTCGGGACACCGCCCGTCGGCGAGGACTGGCGGGGCGGGACCTGGCCCGAGGTGCCCTGGGTCTGGCTGGGCGTCGTGGTGGTGGCGC
Source organism: Streptomyces sp. NPDC005728 (assembly GCF_040630895.1). NCBI lineage: Bacteria > Bacillati > Actinomycetota > Actinomycetes > Kitasatosporales > Streptomycetaceae > Streptomyces > Streptomyces sp. NPDC005728. The sequence continues at coordinate 26,899 of NZ_JBEXYL010000078.1, read as the reverse complement.
CGGCGCTGCGGCTCGCACCCGGGGTCGCAGCCGCCCCGGAGGGGCTCGCGCCGGCCGTGGCACCGCCGGTGGGCGAGCTGGAGGCCGACGGGGTGTTCCGGTGCCGCTGGCCGGGCTCCTTGGCCAGCGGGGAACCGGGCAGGTTGTTGCGCGGAGCCTCGCCCGGACCGGGGACGACCACGCGGCTGGAGTCGCGCACGGCGCCGCCCAGCAGAGAGCCGACGAGCAGGGTGAGACCGACCGTGACGGCCGTGATGAGGGCGCCGCGGCGCAGGACGAAGCTGCGCAGCTCCCAGATGTCGGAGCGGGGGCCGAGCCGGCGCCAGGCGCTGCCGGCGAGGCGGCCGTCGACGGAGTAGACGGGGGCGCCGGCGATGATCAGCGGGGACCAGGCGGCGAGGTAGATGATGTCGGGGGCGTCGTAGGCCGGGACCGTCTTCCAGCTGACGGTGACGATCAGGGCGGCGGAGAGCAGGACGCCGATCACGGCGGCCACGCGCTGCCAGCAGCCGAGGACGGTCAGGACGCCCACGACCACCTGGAGGAAGGCGATGACCAGGCCGGAGCCGACCGGGTGGTGGAGGGCGAACTGGCGCAGCGGCTCGGCGACTTCCCACGGGTGCAGGGTGTTGAGCCACGTGACCATGGAGCCGCGCTTGCCGCCGTCGAAGTAGACGGGGTCGCACAGCTTGCCCATGCCGGCGTAGAGGGAGATGAAGCCGAGGAAGACGCGGAGCGGGAGCAGGACGACGCCGAGGTTCATGCGGCGGCCCGGGTAGTAGGCGTGCCGAGCCGGGTCGTCGCCGTGGCGCTTGGCCGAGGGGGTGGTGTCGGTTTCGGCGAGGTCGTCCGGGTAGTCGTCGTACGCCTCGAACTCGTCGTCGCCGTAGGGCTGTTCGTCGTAGGACGACTCGTCGTAGGGCGGTTCGTCGTAGGCGCTGCCCCCCGTGCGCATGTGCGGCAACAGGCGGGTGCCGTCGTCGGAGGAGGTGCGCTGGTGGCCGACGACGGGCGTCTCGACCGTCTGGTCCAGGTCGTCGTAGACGTCGCCGTACCCGGTGTCCACGCGCGGGATGACCTGGGTGGCGCCGGCCTCGGTGGCGGGCTCGTCGGGGTGGCGGACGCTGCTGCCCCGCACGGCCTGGAGCAGCCGGTGGGCGCCGGTGTCGTCGGGGGCGGACCTGCCGCTCCAGACGACGGGGCGTCGGCGGCCTGCGGCAGCGCCGGGCTGGCCCGCGCCGCCCGCGAGGGGCATGCGGGAGGTGTCCTGGGTGGCGCTCAGGTGCCGGGCGATCCGCAGGGATCGGGTCCGCTTGGCCGAGGTGCCCAGCTGCACGCGGAAGCTGAGGTGATTGACGATGACCTGCGCCGGATCGCTCGGCACCTTCACCATGCTCAGCGCGGGAGCGTCGTCGTATCCCGACGAGCGGTCCCCCGTGGGTGTGCGGGGTGTTCTGGTGTCCACACGCATCTAACCGAGCGACGTGGAATTAGGACACTGCTTTCACCGGGCGGATGTGTCCGGACCGCGTCAAAGCGGCCCGGAACGCCATATGGGCGCCGGAATTACCCCGCACGGGTGAGATTCCGGACGGGTGTTCAGCTCCGCCTGCGCGCCGCCTCGTACAGCACGATCCCCGCCGCCACACCGGCGTTGAGGGACTCCGCGCCGCCCGGCATCGGGATCCGCACACGGAAGTCGCAGGTCTCGCCGACCAGCCGGGACAGACCCTTGCCCTCACTGCCGACCACGATGACGACCGGGCCGCCGATGGCCTCCAGCTCGCCGAGTTCGACCTCGCCGTCGGCGGCCAGGCCGACGACCGCGATGCCGGCCTTCTTGTAGGCCTCCAGGGCCCGGGTGAGGTTGGTGGCGCGGGCGACCGGCGTGCGGGCGGCCGTACCGGCGGAGGTCTTCCAGGCGCCGGCGGTCATGCCGGCCGAGCGGCGCTCGGGGACGACCACGCCGTGGCCGCCGAAGGCGGAGACGGAGCGGACGACGGCGCCGAGGTTGCGCGGGTCGGTGACCCCGTCGAGCGCGACGATCAGCGGGTCCTCGCCCCCGTCGTAGGCGGCGCTGGTGAGGTCCTCGGGGTGCGCGTACTCGTACGGCGGGACCTGCAGGACCAGGCCCTGGTGGTTCAGGCCGTTCGTCATGCGGTCCAGCTCGGGGCGCGGGGCCTCCATGAGGTTGATGCCGCCGCGCTCGGCGGCGAGCTGGAGGGCCTCGCGGACGCGCTCGTCGTTGTCGATGAACTGCTGGACGTAGAGGGTGCTCGCAGGCACGCCCTCGCGCAGCGCCTCGACCACCGGGTTGCGGCCGACGACCAGCTCGGAGGGCGACTTGCCGCCGCGGCCACGCGGCACGGGGCGGCGCACGGCCTGCTTCGCCTTGGCGCCCGCGATGCGGTTCTTCTTGTGTCCCTTGCGCATCTCGGCGGGCGGGGTCGGGCCCTTGCCCTCCAGGCCCTTGCGCCGCTGGCCGCCACTGCCGACCTGCGCGCCCTTCTTGCCGGACATGCGGCGGTTGTTCGCGGCCATGACCTACCTGTCTTCGTGAGCTTTCGTACGTACGTCTTATGCAGTGTGCCGCCCGGAGGGCCGGGCGGCACAATCGATCAAGCGGGGGCTAGCGCGGACCGAGGGTCCAGCGCGGTCCCTGCGGGCCGTCCTCGATGACGAGTCCGGCCTGGCCCAGCTGGTCGCGGATGGCGTCGGCGGTGGCCCAGTCTTTGCGGGCGCGGGCGGACTCGCGCTGGTCGAGGACGAGCCGTACGAGGCTGTCGACCACGCCGTGCAGGTCCTCTCCCCGGTCGGTGCCCTCGCCGGCCCAGTGCGCGTCCAGCGGGTCGAGGCCGAGGACGCCGAGCATGGCCCGCACCTCGGCGAGCCGGGCGACGGCGGCTTCCTTGTCGTCGGCGGCCAGCGCGCTGTTGCCCTGCCGGACCGTGGTGTGCACGACGGCGAGCGCCTGCGGGACGCCCAGGTCGTCGTCCATCGCCTCGGCGAAGGCGGGCGGGACCTCGGAGGAGGGCTCCACGACTCCCCCGGCCAGCTCCACCACGCGCTGTGCGAAGCCCTCGATGCGCGCGAACGCCGACTCGGCCTCGCGCAGGGCGTCCGGGCTGTACTCGATGGTGGAGCGGTAGTGCGGGGTGCCGAGGTAGTAGCGCAGCACGATCGGGCGCCACTGCTTGACCATCTCGCCCACGAGGACCGAGTTGCCCAGCGACTTGGACATCTTCTCGCCGCTCATGGTGACCCAGGCGTTGTGCACCCAGTACTGGGCGAAGTCGTCGCCGTACGCCTTGGCCTGGGCGATCTCGTTCTCGTGGTGCGGGAAGATCAGGTCGAGCCCGCCGCCGTGGATGTCGAAGGCCGCGCCCAGGTACTTGTGCGCCATGGCCGAGCACTCCAGGTGCCAGCCCGGGCGGCCGCGTCCCCACGGGGTCTCCCAGTCGGGCTCGCCCGGCTTGGCCGCCTTCCACATGGCGAAGTCACGCGGGTCCCGCTTGCCGGTGATGCCCTCCTCGGCGGGCTGCCGCAGCTCCTCCAGGTCCTGCCTGGACAGCTCCAGATAGGACGGCCAGGAGCGGACGTCGAAGTAGACGCTGCCGTCCGCCTCATAGGCGTGCCCGCGCTCGATGAGTCCGCGCATCATCTCGACCATCTCGGTGACATGGCCGGTGGCGCGGGGCTCGTACGTCGGCGGGAGGCAGCCGAGCGCGGTGTAGCCGTCGTTGAAGGCCCGCTCGTTCTCGTACCCGATCGACCACCAGGGGCGGCTCTGGTCGGCCGCCTTCCGGATGATCTTGTCGTCGATGTCCGTGACGTTCCTGACGAACGTCACGTCATAGCCGCGGTACTCGAACCAGCGGCGCATGATGTCGAAGTTGAGGCCCGAGCGGATGTGCCCGATATGGGGTGCCGCCTGCACGGTGGCGCCACACAGGTAGATCGAGACACAACCCGGCGCGAGCGGGGTGAAGTCACGAATCTGCCGGGCGCTGGTGTCGTACAGGCGAATGGTCACCACACCAGGGTAGTGGGCGCCGGGCAGTGCCATGCGCCTTCCGTCCAGGAACGGCCTCAGAGCCGCCCGACGACCTTCCGTGGCCTGATCCGTACGACCACCCGCTGGGCGTCCTGCGCCGAGGCCGGATTGAAGTCCGCATACTTCTTACCGGTGTATTTCAGGCTCAGTTCGTCGATGAGTTCGGGTCCGCCCTCGGTGGTCAGCTCGGCGGTGCCGCGGATCTCGGCGTACTCGTAGGGAGAGCCGGGGTCCAGGACGACCACGGTCACCCGGGGGTCGTGGTCCAGGTTCTTCTTCTTGCGGCGGTCGTCCGTCGTGGAGAAGAGGATGTCGTCACCGTCCCGCTTCACCCACACGGGGGACATCTGCGGGCTGCCGTCGGGCTGAAGGGTGCCCACGACGATGAAGACGGGCTCGTCGAGCAGGGTCTTGAGCCGGTCGGACAGGACGGCGGGCATGGGGGTACCTCCTCGGTCACCGGTGACTCTGCCGGTACCCTCGCACGCCCTCAGCCCACCCGCACCACGAGCGCCGTGGCCACTGCCATCAGCCCCTCCTCGCGCCCGGGGAAGCCGAGGCCGTCCGTCGTCGCGCCGGACACCGACACGGGTGCGCCCGCCGCCTCGGAGAGGATCTTCTGCGCCTCGTCGCGGCGCTTGCCGATCTTCGGCCGGGGGCCGACGACCTGGACGGCGACGTTCCCGATGACGAACCCGGCCTCGCGCACGATCCGGGCGGCCTCGGTGAGCAGGGTGACCCCGGAGGCGCCGGACCACTCGGGGCGCCCGGTGCCGAAGTGCCGGCCGAGGTCGCCGAGCCCGGCGGCGGAGAACAGCGCGTTGCAGGCGGCGTGCGCGACGACGTCGGCGTCGGAGTGCCCGGCCAGGCCCGGGCCCTCGCCCTCCCACTTCAGGCCGGCGCACCACAGTTCGCGGCCTTCCTCGAAGGCGTGGATGTCGGTGCCGATGCCGACCTGGGGGAGCACCGGCGGGAGCACAGGGGGCTGCTCAGAAGCCATCGTTGAGCCTCCTGCGGGCCAGGACCGCCTCGGCGAGGACCAGGTCGAGGGGCCGGGTGACCTTGAAGGCCTCCTCGTGGCCGGGGACGGTGACGACCTGCAGGCCGAGCTGCTCGACCATGCTCGCGTCGTCGGTGACGTCCTCGGTGACGGTCTCGTGGGCGCGGACCAGGGTCTCCCGGTCGAAGCCCTGCGGCGTCTGCACCGCGCGCAGCCGGGCACGCTCGGGCGTGGCCACGACCGGCTCGGGGTCGCCGGGGACGGCCGCGGGCTCGACCTCCTTGACGGTGTCGGCGAGCGGCAGCGCGGGGACCACGGCGGGAGCGCCCTCGCGTACGGCCTCGATGACCGCGTCGACGGTGTCGACGGGGACGAGCGGGCGGGCCGCGTCGTGGACGAGGACGATGCCGTACTCGGGCGGCAGGGCGTCCAGGCCGAGCCGCACCGACTCCTGGCGGCTGTCCCCGCCGGGGACTACGAGGAAGTCGGTGCGCTCGGGCAGCGCGTGCGCGTCGAGCAGGGACTTGACCTCGGCGGCGCCGTCGGACGGGGCGACGACGATCACCAGGGAGACATGGCGGGACGCGGCGAGGGCGCGGACCGCGTGGATCAGCATGGGCGTGCCGTTCAGCGCACGGAGCGCCTTGGGGGCGCCCGGGCCGAGCCGTACGCCCCGGCCGGCGGCGGGAATCACGGCGGCGACGGGGATCTGCGCAAGCGAAGGGCGCGAATCGTCAGACATCGGTTCCTGTCAGGTTTGTGTGCTCGACCTAGGTGGGTATGGCCTGGAGGAGTGCCGGGCGCGACGCCTTGACCGGACCCTTCCGTGACCCTGGTCGAGCCATCTGCCCGGGCCCGGCACATCAAGTATCGGGGGGTTTCCCCCGAGGTGAACGGCAGGCGTTACGGCGGCCTCGCAGGGGCCGGAGTCTTCCGGGGACGAACATGCCGCAGCGCCCGGCGACAGGGTGAGTGTCATCGGGCACCGCGGCATTTTTACTGTGCTGAGCGTGCTGAGGGCAGCGACAGCCGCCGGCGGCGCGTCAGGAGGCGAGCACCTCGTCGAGCAGGGCCTCGGCCTTGTCCTCGTTCGTGTTCTCCGCAAGAGCGAGCTCGCTCACCAGGATCTGGCGGGCCTTGGCGAGCATGCGCTTCTCACCGGCGGACAGCCCGCGCTCGCGCTCACGACGCCACAGGTCACGCACGACTTCCGCGACCTTGATGACATCGCCGGAGGCGAGCTTCTCCAAGTTTGCCTTGTAACGACGAGACCAGTTCGTGGGCTCCTCGGCATACGGTGCGCGCAGCACCTCGAAGACCCGGTCCAGTCCATCCTGACCGACCACATCACGCACGCCCACGAACTCAGCATTGTCCGCTGGCACACGCACCGTCAGGTCACCCTGGGCGACCTTCAGCACCAAGTAGGTCTTGTCCACGCCTTTGATCTGGCGAGTTTCGATGGCCTCGATCAGCGCGGCCCCGTGATGGGGATAGACCACGGTGTCGCCAACCTTGAACGTCATGTGACAGGTACCCCTTCCGTGGCTATCCAGGGTAACACGGATACGGCGTGTTCTGAATGGCGTTTTCGCAGGTCAGGGCATATCTCGGGGCTTGACAACAGCAACCGGAACGTGCTGCGAGGGCGCCCGCCGGCCCGAACGCAACCAGGTATTCGCAGGTCGGAGCGGCTCTTCGGACGAGGTGAAACGCGTACGTCACACACACGCCGAGCCGCTTCCAAGAGGATGAACGTCCCGATTTGTCTACTTCCAAGCGTACGACTTCCGCTACTCCGTTCGGCGGCAGGAGCCCGGGTCCGAGAGAATCCGGAATTGATCACAGGAGGCCGGATGGGCGGTGGGTGATCAATATCCGGGGTGGCCCTGCATTCCTTCACGGAAAATTTGCGGGCCCTGTTGCGGGGATGCGGACTGCGCTGTTGCGGCCGCGTTATGTGAATGGCGGACGAGCACCTCCGCAAAGTGACTCACGGGTCACTTGTGACGGGCGGGGTACGCCCAGCCGGAGTGAAGCCAGGTGCTTGGGGGAGGGTCGGGTGCGGCCGCGCGGGAACGGCTCGGTAACCTAAGCCCGCTGACAGACACTTAGGGCGGCTTTACAGGAAGCCGCCCCTGCGTTCAAGGAGATGCCGCCGCCGTGAGCAGCAGCCTTCGACGCGGCGCCCTCGCCGCATCCGCCATCGCATTCTCGATCGCCTCGCTCGCCGCCTGCGGCGCCGGCAACAACTCCCAGACCCTCGAGATCAAGCCGGACAACGCGGCGACCAGCGTCGGCGACATCAAGATCCAGAACGCCACGATCATCACGCAGCCCGATCTGAAGGCGTCCGGCCCGGCCGTCGTCTCCGGGACCGTGTTCAACACCGGCACGACGGAGCAGACGCTGCAGTCGATCGCCGTCGACGGCAGCAGCCAGCCCGTCAAGCTGTCCCCGGCCAAGGGCCAGAGCCTGACCATTCCGGCGCACGGCTCGCTGGTCATCGGCGGCAAGGACAACGCCTCCGCCGTGATCTCCAGCGGCCGTGAGGCGGTCCAGGACGGCAACGCCCAGAAGATCACCTTCACCTTCAGCAAGACCGGCCCGGTGGACCTGCGCGCCTTCGTGGTCCCGGCCACCAGCTTCTTCACCGGCTGGGGCCCGAGCGAGATCCCGACCGCGTCGGCCACCACCACCGCGGCGCCGGGCTCGACCGCGTCCGGCAACGAGAAGCCGGGCAAGGGCGGCAAGACCTCCCCGTCGGCGACCGTCACGGGCTCCGCGACCGCCACGGACGCCGCGTCCACCGGCGCCACCCCGAGCGACTCGGCGTCGCAGTCGGTCGCGGGCCACTGAGCCGTTCGTACACACGAGGGCGGCACCCCGGCTCGGGGTGCCGCCCTTCGTCCGTGCGCCGTGCGCGTCGTACGGTTTACGGCTCGAACTTGTAGCCCAGGCCGCGGACCGTCACCAGGTACCGCGGCGCACCCGGGTCCGGCTCGATCTTGGCGCGGAGGCGCTTGACGTGGACGTCGAGGGTCTTGGTGTCACCCACGTAGTCGGCGCCCCAGACCCGGTCGATGAGCTGCATGCGGGTCAGGACGCGGCCGGCGTTGCGCAGCAGCATCTCCAGGAGGTCGAACTCCTTCAGCGGGAGGTCGACCTTCGAGCCGGAGACCGTCACCACGTGGCGGTCGACGTCCATGCGGACCGGGCCCGCCTCCAGCGCGGCCGGCGTGACCTCCTCCGGCTCGCCACGGCGGCGCAGGACGGCCCGGATCCGGGCCACCAGCTCGCGCGAGGAGAACGGCTTGGTGACGTAGTCGTCGGCTCCTATCTCCAGGCCGACGACCTTGTCGATCTCGCTGTCCTTCGCGGTCACCATGATCACGGGGACGTTGGAGCGGCCGCGCAGCTGGCGGCACACCTCCGTGCCGGGCAGACCCGGCAGCATCAGGTCGAGGAGGACGAGGTCGGCGCCGTTGCGCTCGAACTCGTCGAGTCCGTCGGGGCCGGTGGCCGCGACGGCGACCTCGAAGCCCTCTTTGCGGAGCATGTACGACAGGGCGTCGGAGAAGGACTCCTCGTCCTCGACGACGAGCACTCGGGTCACGGAAGGACCTCCGGGGCGGGAAGCGTTTCGTACGCGGTCGGGTCGGGGGATACGCCGGAATCGGGGGATCCGGAAGTTGAGTGTGCGGCCTGGCCGGCCTCGTCGTCGAGGTCGGGGTGCTGGTGTGCGCGGTCGCGGGCCATACCCGCCTCCGGCAGCTTGAGGGTGAAGGTGGAGCCCTGGCCTTCGGCGCTCCAGACCGTGACCTCGCCGCCGTGCGAGGCGACCACGTGTTTGACGATCGCGAGACCCAGGCCGGTGCCTCCGGTGGCCCGGGAGCGGGCCGGGTCGACGCGGTAGAAGCGCTCGAAGATGCGCTCCTTGTCCTTGTCGGTGATGCCGATGCCCTGGTCCGTGACGGCGAGTTCGATCATGTCGCCGCCCGAGGCACTGATCCGCCGGGCGGCTATGCCGACGCGGGTGCGGGCCGGGGAGTAGTTCACGGCGTTCTCGACGAGGTTGCCGAGGGCTGCGGCGAGCTGACCGCGGTTGCCCCAGACGTGCAGGTCGGCGGTGCCGCCCGCGGCCATGGTGATCTGCTTGGTGCCCGCCTGGTGGCGGCAGCGGTCGATGGCCTCGGCGACCAGCTCGTCCACGCGGACGGGCTCGGCGTCCTCCAGCGGGTCGTCGTTCTGTACCCGCGAGAGGTCGATCAGTTCCTGGACCAGGTTGGTCAGCCGGGTCGCCTCGATCTGCATCCGGCCCGCGAAGCGCTGTACGGCCTCGGGATCGTCGGAGGCGTCCATGACGGCCTCGGAGAGCAGGGAGAGGGCGCCGACGGGCGTCTTCAGCTCGTGGCTCACATTGGCCACGAAGTCGCGTCGTACGGCTTCGATCCGGCGGGCCTCGGTCAGGTCCTCGACCAGCAGCAGGACCAGGCGCGAGCCGAGCGGGGCCACGCGCGCGGAGACGGCGAGGGCCTCGCCCCGTCCGGTGCCGCGCCGGGGCAGATCCAGCTCGACCTGACGTATTTCGCCGTCCCGTCTGGTGTCCCGGGCCATCTGGAGCATGGGCTCGATGGCGAGCTTGCCGCCGCGCACCAGCCCGAGGGCGTAGGCGGCGGAGCTGGCTTTGACGACGGCGTCGGCCTCGTCGAGGACGACGGCCGAGGAGCGGAGCACGGACAGCACGGTGTCCACTCCGGGCGGGAGTACGGGATCGGTATGCAAAGAAGTCCTGGTCGGTCGCTTCTGGTCGCGTTCGCTCCAGCGGAACGCCAGCATGGCGATGACGCCGGTGAGCACCCCGGCGATCGCTGCCGCTGCGGCGACCGCCGCGTTCACGTCCATGCCCCCAGGTTAGGCATGGGGTACGACATACCCACAGCCGTCCAGGTGCGACCTCGAACACTCGTCGCCCAGAGTTCACCTTGGAGCCAGTAGTGGTTCATTTGGGGTGGCAGAAACGGACGCGTACGAGGCAGACCGTGGGAGCGTGGGGTTCACACCGCTGGTTTTCGCCACGGGGCGCGTGGTGTCACGGCCCCCGGAACCCCGCGAAGCACACGTACGAGAGGGAACCCTGATGAGGGACGCGTACCACGAGGAACTTGACTCGATCGGCGACGCTCTGGTGGAGATGGCCAGGCTGGTGGGGTCGGCGATCGGGCGCGCCACGACGGCCATCCTCGACGCCGACCTGAAGCTGGCCGAGAGCGTGATCGAGGGCGACCAGAAGGTCGACGAGCTCCAGCACGACCTGGAGGCGCGTGCGATAGCCCTGCTCGCCCGCCAGCAGCCGGTGGCGACGGACCTCCGTATCGTCGTCACGTCGCTGCGCATGTCCGCCGACCTGGAGCGCTCCGGCGACCTCGCCCAGCACGTGGCGAAGCTGACCCGGCTGCGCTTCCCCGAGCGCGCGGTCCCGCACGACCTGCACGCCACCATCCTGGAGATGGGTCAGCTCGCGCAGCGCCTGATGGCGAAGGCGGCCGAGGTGATCGTGACGAAGGACGTCGACCTGGCCCTCCAGCTGGAGCAGGACGACGACGAGATGGACCTCCTGCACCGCGCCCTGTTCCAGCACCTGATCGACGACCGTTGGAAGCACGGCATCGAGACGGCCGTCGACGTGACGCTGCTCGGCCGCTACTACGAGCGGTACGCCGACCACGCGGTGGCCGTCGCCAAGCGTGTCGTGTTCCTGGTCACGGGCGAGCACGCGGATGAGCTGCAGCCGGACATCCATCCGGTCACCGGGGTCGACGAAGCCTGACCGCCGGGCCCCTCCGGGGGCTCGAAGGCCGCCGGGCGGGGCGCGCGAGCGCCTCTGTGCGCCGTTGATGCGCCCAGGGAAACGGGCATGCAATGGGCGAGGGCACCAGGCCCCAGTGTCGAGGAGGGACCCATGGCCGAATCCCCCAGCACCATGACCGACCCCACCCAGGAGCGCGAGACCGAGCAGCCCGTCGAGATCAGGAGCCTGCCGCTCGTGGCCGCGTGCGGCTGCGGTTCCGGCTGCGGCTGCGGCTGCCAGTCGGGCGCTCCCTGCCAGTGCGGCTGACGACGTACGACCTGCGAGGGGCTCCGGGGAATCCGGGGCCCCTCGCTTCTTGCCCAAGCTCACATCTTGCTCAGGAAAACCGCGGAAGCCGGCAGTCCGCCTCCGGGCGCTGACATGATCCACGGCAACCGGCGCCGCACCGTGCCGGCTGAGCCATGTGGGAGGGCTGACATGTCCCGCCGAACCCTCGCAGGACTGGGCATCGCGTGTGCCGCGCTGCTCGTACCACTCACCGGTTGCACGTCGGCTCACCCCGAAGCCGAGAGGCCTGCGCAGCCCACACGTTCGCCCGAGCCGGACGCGGCAGCGGGAACGGCCGGGCCGGGCGGCAGCGCGCAGCCCCCCGTCCAGAAGCCCCCGGAGCTGGACGCCGGTGAAGCACTCGCCGGCCGTCAGAACGTGACCAGCGGGAACGCGAGCTTCGCCTTCCGCGAGGGCCGGAAGGGTGACGCGCTGATCGTCGCGGTGCGCTGCCGGGGCGCGGGCGTGGTCAAGGTGGCGGTGCGGCCCGTACACGTCTCCTTCCCGCTGAAATGCCTCACCGACGAGGTCAGCACCGTCTACAACCAGGTGGCCGTCGGCGGGGCGGACCGCAGCGGTGTCGTCTCGGTCGAGGCTCCCTCGTCCGTGCGCTGGACGATGACGATCGGCCGCGGTGCGCCCGAGCCGGGAGACACCCACGGCGGCAGCCGAGTCGCCCCGAACAGCGTGTGATGCAGGTCATGGGAAGGCGCTGTGGGGTACCGGACAGCTCATTGAGGTGAGCACTCATATGCGTACCCGGGTACGGGCCGGGGAATCGAGCGCGTTCGCTGAGCTCTTCGACAGCTACTCCCGCGCGGTCTACAACCATGCCTTCCGGCTGACCGCCGACTGGTCGGTGGCCGAGGACGTGATGGCCGCGACCTTCATGGAGGCGTGGCGGCTTCGCGACAGGGTCGACCCCGAGGGCGGCTCCCTGCGGCCCTGGCTGCTGGGCATCGCCACCAACACCGCGCGCAACCAGTACCGGAGCAACCGCCGGTACCGGGCGGCGGCGAGCGCCGCCGCCGCGGCCGAACTGTCGGTGGCCGACCACGCCGACGAGGTGGCCGATCGGGTCGACGACCGGCGGCGGCTCGCGGCGGCCCTCACCGCACTCGCCTCGCTGCGCCGGCCGGAGCGCGAGGTCATCACGCTCTGCCTGGGAGAGGGCCTGGACTACGAGGCCGCGGCGGAAGCGCTCGGGATTCCGGTCGGCACCGTCGCTTCCCGGCTCTCCCGGGCCCGCAAGAAGCTGCGTGCGCTGGCCGAGGCCGAATCGGCGCGCGCCTTTGCCGAAGCCGGCCGCGCGGCACCTGTCGAAGCCGGCCGCCCTGCTCCTGTCGAGGTCGGCCGCCCGGCAATCGAACCGGTGCGCAAGAAAATTCGCGGAAAACGGGAAGGCGGCCTCGTCGGCCGACAGACAAAAGGCGATCACACCCACGCGATCCGGCCCGCACCGGAAGGAAACCGATGAACGCGAACACGTCCCGGCAGAACCCGGCCGAGGGAGACGAGAGCGCACAGCTCCTGTCCCGGACGGCGCGTGACCTGCCGGCGGGCCGCCACCAGTTCCACAGGGAGCGTCTGATGGCCCAGATCCACGACATGCAGCAGGAAGAGCGCGCGACGACGGCAGCCCCCGCGAAGGCACGGCGTCTCCGGCTCCCGCGTCCGGCGATCACCCTGCCCGCGATGGCCGCCGCCCTGGCCGGGGCAGTCGTCGCCGGCGTGTCCATGTCCGGCGGTGGCGGGGTCAGGGACGGCGGTGTCGCCACCGGACCGGCCCTGACCACGCGGATCGGCGCCACGACCACCAAGGGCGTGCCCCAGCTGCTCGACCAGATCTCGCTCGCGGCGGCCGACGGGTCCCACCCGGCCGTCAAGCCCGGCCAGTACGTCTACATCGAGTCCAAGACGGCCGACAGCTACCTGAAGACCGTCGGCGACAGGACCACCGTGGCCGGACACGAGCTGCACCGCCGCCAGGTGTGGGAGTCCCCGGACGGCACCGAGGGCTGGCTGATCGACCCCGCGGTCAACGACAGTTCCGAGGGCGAGACCCTGAGCCTGCCCGACGAGCAGGGCAACACCCCGGAGGCGTTCCTGAACAACCCGTCGTACGACTACCTGTCCAAGCTCACCACCGACCCCGACGCGCTGCTGGCCAAGATCTACAAGGAGACCGAGGGGCACGGCAACTCCCCCGACCAGGAGGCGTTCACCACCATCGGGGACCTGCTGGGCGAGAGCTACCCCCCGGCGCAGCTCTACCCGGCGCTGTTCCGGACCGCCGCGAAGATCCCCGGAGTCGTCGTCGTGCAGGACGCGGTGGACGCGGTGGGCCGGCACGGTGTGGCGGTGGCCCGGCTCGACGAGACCAGCGGCCGGCGGGAGGAATGGATCTTCGACCAGAAGACCCATGTGTTCCTCGGGGAGCGCACCGTCCAGGTACGGCAGAACACCGGCCAGGAGGCCCTGCTCAAGCCCGGTACGGTGATCAGCACCACCGCCATCCTGAACCGGGCCGTCGTCGACACGATGAAGCAGACCCCGTCACAGACCGGCTGAGGGGCAGGCGATCACACCGTCTTGACCTGGCCGCCGTCGATGGTGAACTCGGCTCCCGTGATGTTGCCGGCGAGCGGCGAGGCGAGGAAGAGAGCCAGATCGGCGACTTCGTGCGCTTCGGTGACCCGCCCGGTGGAGATCCCCATGCTCTGCGGCACGACCACGTCGACGGCCTCCTGAGCGGTGGTGCCGGCCTGGGCCGCCGTCACATCGGCGAAGCCACCCGGCGCGGTCCAGAAGGGCGTGCGGACCGGCCCGGGGGCGATCGCGTTGACCCGGACGCCCCGCGGTGCGAACTCCTCGGACAGCGACTTGGTCAGGCTGGCCAGCCCGGCCTTGGCCGCGGAGTAGTCCACGACCATGGGGAAGGGCAGGCGCGCGTTGATGGAGCTGATGTTGATGATGCACCCCCCGTCCGCGTCCAGCAGGTGCGGAAGCGCCGCGCGGCTCGTCCGGACCGCGCTGAACAGGGTCACGTCGAAGATCCGTTGCCACTCGGCGTCGCCGATGTCCAGGAAGCCCGGACGGGAGGTCGCCGTGCCCAGATTGTTGACCAGGATGTCGACCCTGCCGTACCGGTCCACCGCGCGCCGGACGAGCGCGTCCGGTCCGTCCGCGGTGGACAGGTCGACCGCGAGCGCCGTGACGCCGTACTCCTCACGGAGCGTTTCGAGCTCGGGAGTGCTGCTCCGGCTGCCGGCGACGACGTGCGCGCCTTCACGGGCGAAGGCATCGGCGATGGCGAGACCGATGCCCTTGCTCGCCCCGGTGACGACGGCGACCTTGTCTTTGAGCTGGAGGTCCATGGCGCCCCTTTTCCGGGTTGATCACCGCATAGGTCGAGGGTAGGCGGAACCGGCACCACCGGCTCAGGAAAGCAGCCGACCTCGACCGGGCCTCGACCCGACCTGAGAGGATCACCGGGACCGTACGAATGCAGGGGGAACATGACCGTTCTGGTGCTGCTCGGCGTCCTGGCGCTCGCCGTCGGCGGGTGCGTGTGTGCGGTGTGGGCCGAGCGCGGCGAACCTCGCTTGGTCCGCGGCGTGGCGAAGGTGACGCTCACCGCGGGCGAGTTGCTGCGCCGCTCGGAGAAGAACCGACGCCGAGGCCTGAACCGGTCCAGCGGCGACGGCGACCGAGGCATGTGCGTCCGGCCAGCGAAACCCACCTGCACCACTCCGCTAGCATGTTCGAACTCACGACGATCGCCCTTTACCCGCCCTTCACCGGAAAACCATGCCGTCCAGTACAAAGAGCGGACCTGGTTGCCTGAATAACAAATCGGCCAAACAATTGATATCTAAAGCATCACGGATGTTTTCGGGAATAAACGGCAGAATCACATTCGCCGCGTGGCGTCGACCGCGGGCGATCCTGTGGGGCACGGCCGGTGTGGTGACCCTCGGGTTCCTCATCACACTGGAGATCGCCGCACGTCGATACGGCGTACCGGGGCCGATCACCAACCAGGCAAAAGAGCTGATATTCCCCCCCAAATCGGGGCCGCTCCTGTACGCCAGCATGGCGTTGATGACGGTGGTGTTCACCTGGCGGCAACGGTTCATCGCGGCTGCCACCGCGATCGGCATCGACGTCGTCTTCTTTCTGGTGCGGTGGGCGATCCACGCCAAGACGATCCCCGGCTACGGCCACCCCTTCGGCAACGGCGCGTTGTGGGTGATTCTGGGCTGTGCGGTCATCGCCGTCACGCGCCGCACCGGCCGGGAACGCGTCCTGCTGCTGAAGGGCGTCGGACTGGGCCTCCTGCTGGTGGCCGGCCGCAAGACCGGCGACACCTGGCTGCTCATCACGTCGAAGACCCGCCCGGCGGTGCTCGACCAGTACGTGGCAACCGCCGATCACGCACTGGGCAACCCGTCGTGGCTGGTGGGCCGGATGGTCAGGGCCGGCGGTCCGGTCGGCGCCCATGTTCTCGACTACGTCTACATCCAGCTTGCAGTGGCCGCGGTCGCCGTCACGCTGTACCAGCTGCGCAATGTGGCGGTCGAGCGCCGCTTCCCTCGCCATCACCTGGTGCGCACGTTCCTGATGATCGGCCTCCTCGGGCCGGGCATCTACATGATCTTCCCGGTGGTCGGACCGATCTTCGCCTACGGCGCCGACGGCGGGCACTGGGCGGTGGCCGACCTGTGGCCGAACACGCCGCCACCGCTCGATGCCCCGCACCAGATGCCGTTCAACGAGATCACCCCACGCAACTGCATGCCCAGCCTGCACACGGCGTGGGCCACCGCGATCTTCGTCCATTCCCGCAGGGGCCCACGGATTCTGCGATACGCGGGCACGTTCTGGCTGATCGCCACGCTCGGCGCAACGCTGGGATTCGGCTACCACTACGGCGCGGACATCATTGCCGGCGTGGTGTTCACACTCACGATCGAGGCAGCTCTGCGCTCGCTCGCACGTGGCTGGGACCGGTCCGGATTCCAGCTGGTCGCTCACGGCGCAACGATCTTCACCGCGCTCCTGCTGTCGTATCGCTATCTGCCGATGAAGATGGCCGAACACCCATGGGTGTTCGGACCACTGCTCATTCTGGCGATGGCCTCAGTGATCCACGGCTACGTACGGACCACCAGACGGTGGGAACCGAAAACTGCACCAGCGCTGCACCCGGAACCACAACCCGAACTGGTGTGAAGCCACGCTGCACACGCTCACCACGAACCGCGTTGAGCGGCCCCAGGCCGTGAAAATGCCTCCCATCCGCGCCGCCTGCGCAGGTGGGAGGCGTGATCACAATCTCTACTTCTTCTTGCCCTGGGTCTGGCGGGCCCGTCTTTTGGGCCTGGTCAGCGCATGTCATACCCCAACTGGCCTGCGATCGGGCGGTCGTTGGTGAAGGAGCGGCCTACGGCCGCGCGTCCGCTCTCTGTGGTTCACCACGGCTTTTCAGGGGGGCGGGCGGGCAGCCGGGCCCGCGATCCCGCCCCGCCTGAAAAGCCATCCCCAGCAAAACTTGAGAGTCAAGGGAAAATAGCGTCCGCAGCGTCCGCCGGGGATCGCTCGCCCCCTCTGACCTGCACTTTTCCTGCGGACGCCAAACAGAATGTGTAGCGTCCGCAGCGTCCGGCCACCCTCCGCTACTAATTACTCTGTTCCTCCCAGTTCCTCTCACCCCTGTCCCGCTTCTGACCAGCAGTTCCGGTCAGTCACGGACCAAACCGCGTTCACGCGACCCCAGAGCAGCAGGCCCGCCCCGCCGGGCGGGACGAGGCCGAACCTCCCCGTCCAACGTGGTCACGGAGTGGGTCCGAGGCCTGTCTGCAGCCGTCGGCGGTCGGGCCGGCCGACGGCGTCCGCGTCGGTCAGCGGGTGCGGAGACTGCTGGTGTACACGTCCGTACGGTTCTGTGGTGCGCCGGAGTGGGTCTCGGTGAGCACCGCCCGTACTCCCTTGCCGTCTGCCACCAGGCCTTGGTAGTCGCCGAGGAAGTAGCCCCCGGAGAACGGCGCCTGCAGCCAGTCGAAGACCCGCGAGATCCGTCGTTCGGTCCGGAGCTTCGGGTTTCCGTGCCGCAGCGTGGCCCGTTGATAGGCGGTGGGCAGGGTGGTGGTGTTGCCGGGCTCGAGGAAGCGCAGGTCGTAGTAAGTGAGCGCGACCGTGCCCCGCTCGGCGACCGCGATCGACGGTGAGAAGGCCGGAACGCCCTTGGGGCTGATCAGCTCCGGGGTCCCCCAGGTGCGTCCGCCGTCGGTGGACCGCACGAGCTGGACGGAGTCGAACTTTCCACCGGAGAAGTCCGAGCCCTCGTAGGCCATGTACAGCGTGCCTGTCCTGGGGTCGACGGCCGGGCTCGGCAGGGTGGCCGCGGCGCGCAGCAGTTTGGTGGGGTCGTTCGGGTCGACCTCCGGTACGGAGGTGTCCCGGGCCACGGTGACCGGGGCGCTCCAGGTCTCTCCGGCGTCGGTCGAGGTGACCATCGCGTAGTGGGCTTCGACGACGGTGCTCAGGTCGTCGGCGAAGGTGATCGTGTCGAAGAAGTCGTACAGGGTGCCGGTGCGCCGGTCGACGACGATCAGATGGCCGATGGTGTGGGTGTTGGGCACGGTGCTGGTGTCGACGAACGGCCGGGCCTTGCTCCAGGTGCGGCCGCCGTCGCGGGTGAGGGAGATGTAGCCCGGACCGTCGAGGGAGCTCGGTCCGGGAGGGTCGTTGTCGAGACGGTCCCAGACCTGGTACGCGGTGCCCTTGCGGATCGGGTCGGCGGTGAGGGAGGGCTTGTCGTTGAAGAACGGCTGCTCATCGACGTGTGTGGTGGTGAGGTTCCGCCAGGTGCGGCCGCCGTCGCGGGACGTGACTGCCAGGAGGGCGCTGCGCGTGCTCTTCGTGAAGTCGACGCCCTCTCCGCCGGCGTAGACCGTGCCGTCCGGTCCGGTGCTCACCCAGGGGTCGGAGGCCCGTTCGTAGTCCGCGCCGCCGGGGGCGCACAGGCTGAACGGCAGTGTGCTCCGGTGGAAGGTGTGGCCGTCCGCGGTCCAGCCGGCCGCCAGGCCACGGGCGCCGCCGTCGTTCCAGCGGTCCTGCTGGAACACGGTGACCACGCGCTTGGGGTCGCGCGGATCGACAGACAGGTACGGCTCGACCTCGGTGCCCGGGTAGACGATGCTGTCGGGGGACCTCGCTCCGATGGTGCACTTCGCGTACGGGTCGCCGTGGGACACCTTGACCAGTGGTGTGCCGCCGGCGTTCCGGTCTGCTGCGGCGGGAGTCGCGCCGGTGACCGTGACGAGCAGGAGCGCGGCGGTGGTGACGGCGGTCAGGGGCAGGAAGACGCGCATGCGGGATCTCCTCCGGGCCTGTCGGCCGGGGTACGGGACCGCCGTCATCGGAGCGGCCTGCGGCGCGGAGGCATACCGGAACGCGAGGGTGGGTCGACTCCGCTTGGTCCTCTTCGGCGTTGCAGCCGGTGCCCTTGATGGGCCGAACGACGGAGTCATCCCGGGGGTCGTCGAGAAGCACGGCGGAGCCGACCGGCGGGTGCACCGTGCCGGTCGGCTCCTTGGTCGTGCTGTTACGGCGCCGTCTCGTAGGTCCCCGGAGAGGGCCGTGGGCCGCGTGCCGGTTGGCGATGCCGGCGGGGTCGGCCTTGGCTCAGACGGGTTGGTGGAGCGGGATGACCTGCTGGACCTCTTCCACGGTGGGGATGAGTCAGGGCATCGGCAAAGGGCCACCTCAATGCGGACAGCGGCGCGATCATCGCCCGCGCCAGAAGGAAGACTCCATCACCGTCGGCACATCCAGGCTCGAGGCCGGCGGGACTGCTCGTTCTTCTGCGCCTGTTCAAGCCCTGCCGAGTGTCATCAACGCTCGTGATCCATACAGCCGGGAAATCCGAATCAATACAGCCAGGAAATGCGAACGACCTCGTCGGTCACTGTATGACGACATGGCCGAGGCCGTTCAGGACGGCGGTGAGCGCGGTGTTCAGGACGGCGCGGACCGTCTCGAAGCGGTGACGGCCTCGGCTCCGAGACGGTCGGCGTCCACCATCGCGAGTGCCGCGGTGTCGAGACGGGCGCGGGCGATCCACCCGACGGTGGACCGGGTGCCGTCACCCCATACGTACCGCGCCGGGTGCACCGGCCGGACTGGTTGCCCAGCCGTGCGCCGACCGGTCAAGTGATCGCCGGCGTGGTCCCGTCAGGCAGCGCGCAGGCGTAGCCGGCGTAGGGGCGTGAAACGATCTGTCCGCCGGCGGCCGTGCAGTCGTCTCTGGAGATGTTCGGAGACGAGGCGGCCCCGGCGCTGACAGCGCCGACGGCGCTCACGCCGGCAAGGGTTGCCGCGGCCAGGGCGAGGCCCAGGATTCTTCGCATGCGCATGACTTCCTCCTCCTCTCAGGCGCCTTCGTTCGGCCTTCGGGAAGGACAAGTCTCAAGGCGACGGCGCCCTCCTACTCAGCATGGGCGCTCCGCATGAGGCCCGCGACGCGCAGCTGGACGCCGCGCCCGGGCGGTGACTGCCCGGCCCCGGAGAGGCATGACGTCACCGACCTCGACCGGCCGCATCGGTACGCCGCGTGCGCGTCGGCAGGAGCGGGGCGACGTCGATGTCCTTGGCGTCGAGACTGCCCGCCGGGGCCGCGTTGTGTCCGGGCAGGCCGTGGGTTGAGGAGGAGACGGGCCGCACCTGCCTCCGACCGGTGCCGGCGGGCGGCTGCCGCGCGCGGTCCTCTAACGCGGTTCGTGGGCCGCCGCCCGGCAGGCACCGGTCGCGGCGCCGCCCGCCACTCCGGCCCCGGTCAGCCCGGTCACACAACTCTGCAGGTCTCCGACCACGCCACGGCTGCAGGCCGCTGTGACGGAGTCGGAAGCGGTGGCACCGGCCAGTTCGGCCATCTGTGTGCAGGCGGGGATGTCCGCCCGGACCGCGGGAGCGGCGAGGACCACACCGCCGAGGGTGAGGGTCAGGCCGGTGAGGGCACCGGCGATACGGGTCGACGTGCGCATGGGACGCACCTGCCTTCCGGCTGGTCGCGCGGTCTGGTCCGGGCGGGCCGGATCCACGCGGTAAGGCCGCCTGGCGACGCTCGGTGAGTGGTGCCCCGGCCGGCGGGCTCACAGACTGACCGCACGATTCTGCGTCGCATCCATTGAGCCGCACCGGGACATGGTCGCCAGGCCGAAGGAGAGGGCCCCGGACCTGATGAGACGCACTCGGACCTCCACTCGCGGGCCCCTCACTCCAGCGTCGCATCCTCTCCCCCGCCCGTCCTGGGCACCCGGGGGCGGCCGCGCTGAGTAACTGCTATTGCGCGAAGCGCGGTAGCCGGCCCGTCCGGCCGACCAGGTGGATCGGACGGCCCAGCGTCCCGCCCGGCCTGTCCCCTGCACACCGCCGGGCGCGGCTCGGCCGGGGAGGCGGCCACGAGCCGGCGCGGATCCTGCCAGGCGTGGAAGCCAGGGGTGCGGCGGGTGACCTCATGCAAGACGTCCTCGCTGACACCGTCGAGTCCGTAGGAGTCGGTGAATTCACCCGCGAAGCGTTCAGCAGCGCTCCCGTCTGCGATGCACCATGGGCAGAATCGTCCGCTGACGTCCTGGGCGGTGTAGAAGGTGGCCGTGTAGATCCAGCCCGTGTTGCGCTTGCAGCAGGCGCACGTCTCGAGGGCCGCCCGGACGGACCCACTTGTCAGGGGGTCCGGATGATAGCGAAAGAAGGGCAGGTCGGCACTCATCGCCGGTTCCCGACCTGCGCCCTGACGGCCATGCCGGCTGATCTCATGGAGAGCAGTCTGTCCACGAGCAGGTCCCCTGATCGGGCGCGGTGTCGGACTCCTCCTGGCCCAGCCAGTCGAGACAGCTCGCAAGGGCGCGTTTCCGCAGGTCAACACGGCTCTTGGCATGGGGCCGGTTGCGGACGCTGCCTCCTCCGGAACAACAAGGAGACCACCCATCCGACCGGGGTGGTCTCTTCGTTCCAGGGCCTGTCCGACGAGTCGCGTCACCGACCCCGCACCCGACACCACTGTCACCCGAATGGCCCAACATGACGTGCCACCCACATGGGTGAAGATCAAGCTGACTAGTGCCCCAACCGAGGCAATCCGTGAAAGGGAAACCAAATGCGTATTCGACGAATCCTCGCCGCCGTCATCGCCACGGCAGCCCTCGCCGGACTCGGCCTCACAGGCGCCGCCACCGCCGCCACCGCACAGGGTGCCCCCTCGTACGTCACCCCTTCTGAGTGCAAGCAGGGCGGCGGAACGGCCGATCTGACGGACAACCTCTGCAAGGGCGGTACGCACGACGGGGAGAAGATCGACTAAACCCCACAAGGCGCCCCGCAGCCACGCGCCGCGGGGCGCTCCCGCGCGAGCGTAGCCGGGAGAGTCGCAGGGACTGTGCCGACCCGTCGGGCATGCCAGGTCCGAGTCGGCCCGGAAGCACGCGGCGGGCGGGAGCTCCCGAACGCCGTCGCGCGCGAGCGCAGCGAGCTGCCAAGGTTTGCGCGGCCGTAGGCCGCACCTTCTGTTACTGAGGCAAGAAGCCGGGGGTTCCTTGCCCAAGCTCGCGGAGGCGAGCGAGGTAGTCCTGAGCGGCAGGCTCGGCCGCGTATGGGTCCTCATCTCGGCTGCCGGCTCGCGGCTCGTCATGATGAGCGAAGGGACGGACTGGCGCTCGCCTTCGAGGGCGCGCTCGCCCATGACGAGCGCCTGTTCCAAGTCGCCCTCCCGCGCGGCAGTCACTCCCAGTTTTACCCGCGCCTCAGCGTTGCGCATGGGTGAGCGCTCCGTGCCGCCGAAGTCCGTGCCCGCCCGAAGGGCTCCTTCCGCGAGCGTCCGGGAATCTGCCCGGACTCCCACCGCTTCCACCGACGGATCAGGCTGTCGCCTGCGGGAAGCTCTTCCTTGGCATGTACCCGGAGAGCCTTCACTGCGTCACGCTGGGACCGGTCGCGGGGAGCGCCGCTGCCCGGGAGCACGGCATGCACGCCTTGCGGCACTTCTACGCGTCCGTCCTCCTGGACGCCGGAGAGAGCATCAAGGCCCTCGCGGAGTACCTCGGGCACTCCGATCCCGGGCTGACGCTGAAGGTGTACGCGCACCTCATGCCGAGCAGCCGGGAGCGGGCCTGGAAGGCTCTCGGGCAGGCTCTCCGCCCGCAAGATCACACGGGCTGAGGTTCCAGGCAGGTCCCAGACCGCGAAAATGCCCCTGATCCGCACCGAAAGCGCAGATCAGGGGCATGATCACGAAAGCTACTTCTTCTTGCCCTGGTTCTTGACCGCCTCGATGGCCGCCGCAGCCGCGTCGGGGTCGAGGTACCTGCCGCCCGGGGTCACCGGCTTGAAGTCGGCGTCCAGCTCGTAGTAGAGGGGGATGCCCGTCGGGATGTTCAGGCCCGCGATGTCGGCGTCCGAGATGCCGTCCAGGTGCTTGACCAGGGCGCGCAGGCTGTTGCCGTGGGCCGCGACCAGGACCGTGCGGCCGGTCAGGAGGTCGGGGACGATGCCGTCGTACCAGTACGGGAGCATGCGGACGACGACGTCCTTCAGGCACTCCGTGCGCGGGCGCAGCTCCGGCGGGATGGAGGCGTAGCGGGCGTCGTTCGCCTGGGAGAACTCGGAGTCGTCCGAGAGCGGGGGCGGCGGGGTGTCGTACGAGCGGCGCCAGAGCATGAACTGGTCCTCGCCGAACTCGGCCAGCGTCGCCGCCTTGTCCTTGCCCTGGAGGGCGCCGTAGTGGCGCTCGTTCAGGCGCCAGGAGCGGTGGACCGGGATCCAGTGGCGGTCCGCCGCCTCCAGGGAGAGCTGCGCAGTGCGGATCGCGCGCTTCTGGAGCGAGGTGTGGACCACGTCGGGGAGCAGGCCGGCATCCTTGAGCAGCTCACCGCCGCGGACCGCCTCCTTCTCGCCCTTCTCGTTCAGGTTGACGTCCACCCAGCCGGTGAACAGGTTCTTCGCGTTCCACTCGCTCTCGCCGTGGCGGAGGAGGATCAGCTTGTACGGTGCGTCGGCCATGCCTCAGAGCGTAATCCACGCTTTCGACCCCCAGGGCGCACGCCCAGCAGCCGGACAGTTGACGGCATCTGTTAATTGAGTGGCCGATCCCGATCTCCTGCCTGTAAGTTGCGCATGCCGAGTTGGCCACTTACATCTTCGTGCTTCCGTGAGGGTCCCCGTCATGTACGCCGCCCGTGTCAGACGAGCCGCCCAGGAGTCGGTCTCCGGCCTCCCCCGCGCGTTCTGGTGGCTGTGGACCAGCACCCTGGTCAACCGGCTGGGCGCCTTCGTCGCCACCTTCATGGCGCTCTACCTCACGCTCGACCGCGGCTACTCGGCCTCGTACGCCGGTCTCGTCGCCTCCCTGCACGGGCTCGGCGGGGTCGTCTCCTCACTGGGGGGCGGTGTGATGGCCGACCGGCTGGGACGCAGGCCGACGCTGCTGATCGCGCAGACCGCCACCGCCTTCTCCGTCGCGCTGCTCGGGTTCATGCACCACCCCGTCGCCATCGCCGCCGTCGCCTTCCTCGTCGGCATGGCCTCCAACGCCTCCCGGCCCGCCGTGCAGGCGATGATGGCCGACATCGTCCGGCCCGAGGACCGGGTGCGGGCGTTCTCGCTGAACTACTGGGCCATCAACCTCGGCTTCGCCGTCTCCTCCATGGCCGCCGGGTTCATCGCCGAGTTCAGCTATCTGGCCGGGTTCCTGATCGAGGCGGGGATGACGCTGGCGTGCGCGGTCGTCGTCTTCCTCAAGCTGCCCGAGTCGCGGCCCACCGCCACGGCCAAGCAGGCGGAGGACGAGGTCGGCCTCGGGACCGTGCTGCGCGACGGGCGGTACATGTCCGTCGTCGGACTGTCCTTCCTCGTCGCCCTCGTCTTCCAGCAGGGGTCGGTCGGGCTGCCGGTGGCGATGGGCCGGGCCGGGTTCACGCCCGCCGACTACGGGCTCGCCGTCGCCGTCAACGGCATCCTGATCGTCGCCCTGCAGATCCCCGTCACCCGCTTCATCGAGCACCGCGACCCGCGCACGCTGCTGGTCCTCTCCTCGCTCCTCGCGGGCTACGGCTTCGGGCTCACCGCCTTCGCCGGGTCGGTCGGCGTCTTCGCGCTCACCGTGTGCGTGTGGACGCTGGCCGAGATCGTGAACGCGCCGACGCAGACCGGGCTCGTCGTCCGGCTGTCGCCCGTGCACGGGCGCGGGCGCTACCAGGGCATGTACACGCTGTCGTGGTCCGTCGCCGCCCTGGTCGCGCCGCTGATGTCCGGAGCGGTCATCGACCGGTTCGGAGCCGAGTGGCTGTGGGGGATGTGCGCGGTGGTGGGGACAGTGGCAGGCGTCGGATACGGCGTCCTCATGCGGCGGCTGCCCGAGGAGCGGCCGACGGCGGAGGAGACACGGACGGCGGCGAAGCGCGAGCCCACGGCGGCGTGAGCGGAGCGCGGAGCGCCGCACCCACCGCGCCGCCGAAACCAGCATTTAAATCCGGTATGCCGAGCATTTAAATTCGGTATGCACGGAATATTCCCCCGAATGCCCGGCAACCGCGCGTCCGGTCACCTTCGTTAGGTGACCGTGACGCGATTGGACTGGCATGCAACAGAGGATCATCGGACGACCGCACTTCGCTGGGACGGCGATGCGGGTCTCAAGTCATCCACCGACCTGCTCCATGATTTCCTGAATAAAATCAACAGAATGGAAACTGAATACCGGCGGGCCATGGCGGATCTGTATGGAGCCTCCTGACGGAGGGCGTGGAGGATCCAGGGGGATTATCTATGGACAGGATTTACGACGACACCGGTCTCTACGACCACATCTGGAGCGTCCCGGAACCGGACGTCCCGCCGAACGACTGGGACCCGGTCGAAGAGCTGGCCCAGATGCTGTCCACGGCGGCCCCCGTGACCCCCGCGCCCACCCCACCGACCGTGCCCTCCCGCCGCAGGAACAACCGTCGACGGCTCCGCCATGAGTCCCGTCTGGTCGACGGCGGGCAGCGCACGACCCACGTCACGGTCCTGATCGTGATGGTCTCGCTGTGCGCGGTGTGCATGCTGGGATGGTCCGTCTCCTATTCCTACGGCCAACTGCGCGGGATCGCCTCGACCGTGCTGCCCATGAGACTGGCGCAATGCTGGCCGCTGACGGTGTACGGGCCGTGGTTCGTGGCGGCTCTCTCCGTTCTGCGGGCCACCGTTCAGCGTCGGAGTGCGCGGCGTTCCTGGTGCGTTGTGGTGGCCGCCTCCGGGATGGCCGTGGCGTTGTGTGTCAGTAACTGGTCACACGCTCAGCTTTCGCCGGTGATCTTCGGAATTCCACCGGTCACCGCTCTGGTGTGCTTCGGGGAACTCGTCGGCCAGATCTCGGCCAAGAGCCGGCCCCGGCACGCCACACCCACCAGCCGGCCGAATTCCAAGCCGTGAAGAGACGCAGGCCAGGGCACGGCTCGTACGGCCGCTGCCCTGGCCATCTCACTCCACCAGACCCGGCGCGAAGTAGTCGCGAAGCCGAGCGATCTTCCCGTCGCGGATGCGGAAGATCTGCACCAGCGAGACAGTCACGTCCCCTCCGGTCCCGTCGAAGACCGTGTCGATCTCGGCGATGAACACGTCGGGATCGGAGGTGGCGTGCAGCACGTAGCCGGACTTCTCCAGGTTCGGCGCTCCCGTGTCGTTCACCTGCCGCTCGTAGTAGGCCGCCATGCCCCTGCGGATCTCCTCGCGGCCCTCCAGCCGCCGTGGGAAGGCCGCGTCGGCCGGCACGAGCGGCGCCTCGAAGACGCCGTCCTCGGTGAAGTGCTCGGCAAGGGCATCGGCGTTGCGGGTCAGGGAACCGGCATAGACGTAGCTCCCGAAGATCTCCTGCGGGGATCCGGACACAGCGGCCTCCCTGGGTGCGTGGACGGAAGGCCACGTCATCACAGAGAGGGTCGGCGGGGGACCGTTTCGGTGAAACGATCACACTCGGCAGCAGTGCGTGACACAGGTCACATTCGGAGCTGTCACATCCCGCCGGGCTCTCCCGTCAAGCAGGTGTAGCCAACAGCAACCGCACAGGAGCACACGATGGACGCTCGCCTGAATCTCTTCGCCAACCCCGTCAGCAGCAAGTTCATGCGGTACATCAACTCGGCGGGCAAGGCGGTCGCCGACTCGACGCTGCCGGCCGCGACGCAGGAGCTGGTGAAGATCCGCGCCAGCCAGATCAACGGCTGCGGCTTCTGCACCGACATGCACACCAAGGACGCCGCACACGCCGGGGAGACCGCGCAGCGCCTCCACCTGGTCGCCGCCTGGCGCGAGGCCAAGGTCTTCACCGACGCCGAGCGCGCCGCCCTGGAGCTGACCGAGCAGGGCACCCGGACCGCCGACGCGGCCGGCGGGGTCACCGGCGAGGCCTGGGACAACGCCGCCAAGCACTACGACGAGGACCAGCTCGCCGCCCTGGTGTCGCTGATCGCCCTCATCAACGCCTACAACCGCCTGAACGTCATCGTCCAGCAGCCCGCCGGTGACTACGAGCCCGGAATGTTCGGCTGATCGACGGCCGTCCCGGCGAGGGGGTGACAGCCCCGGCGTGGAGGCCGCTGCGTCCCCAGGGCAACATGCAGATGCTGGAGGTGGGCGCGTCCCTTCCGTGGAACACCTGCGCGCTGGG
>NZ_JBEXYL010000077.1:0-40031 GCF_040630895.1 Streptomyces sp. NPDC005728 | reverse complement strand
GCCGCCGTGGAGGAGGTCGCCGCCGCCCCACCGGCCGGCACCTGGGGCGACACCCACCGCCTCGTCCCCTGGCAGGCGCTGCCGGGGGAGCCGTACGACGAACCGGGCCTCGCCGGCGACCACGACTGCGTGCTGTGCACCTCCTGCGTCCCCGGGCTCACCGACCTCTCGGCCCGCGGCCCGGCCGCCCGCTACGTCTGGGACCTGGCCCGCCGCGAGGACAGCCGCTGGGTGGTCCCCTTCGGCGCCGACGGCGTACCCCGGTCACCGCACCACCGCGACCAACTCCCCCTGTGGCTCGAGGGAGAACTGGCCCCCGTCGTCACCGACTGGGCCCTTCTCACCCTCGAACGCACCGACACCGACCCCTCCGAGGCGACCCATGGCTGACCCGCACATCCCGACCCCGACCGCCGCCCCCACCCCCGTCCACGAGCACCACATCGACGGCTACGGCACCGTCCGCATCCGCCCTCTCGACCCGGCGGCCGACGCGGACGTCATCCACGCCTGGGTGAGCGAGGAACGCGCCGCGTTCTGGGGCATGACCGGCCTGACCAGGGACCAGGTCGCGGACATCTACGCCCACATGGCCACCCTGGACACCCACCACGCCCACTTCGTCACCAAGGACGGCGAACCGGCCGCCCTGCTCCAGACCTACGAGCCCGCCGCCGACCGGGTCGGCGAGTGCTACGAGGTCCGCCCCGGCGACATCGGCGTCCACCTCCTCCTCGCTCCCGCAGGACCGGCCGGCCGGCACCCCGGCTGGACCTCGGCCCTGCTGACCGTGATGACGTCGTACGTCCTGCTGGGGCTGGACCGCCGAAGAGTCGTGGTCGACCCGGACGTGCGCAACGTCAAGGCCATCGCCCGCTTCGAACGCCAAGGGTTCCGGCAGGGACCCGCGGTCGTCCTGCCCGAGGTCGACATCCCGGACGTGTACCTGCCGGAGAAGCACGCCCAACTGGCCTTCCTGACGAGGGAGACAGCCTTCGAGACAGCCCTCCCGTGCGGCGGCGCCTGACGAGCTGACACCCTTTCCCCGGCTTCGGCGGTGAGCACGGCGGCCGATCTCTCCGTACCTGTACAGAGGGCACCGGCGGACGGAGGGGTGAGGTGCGCGACCAACACCGGTGGCTGCGACGGCTGACCGTCCTCGTTGCGGGCCTGCTCCTGCTCCTCCTCGGCGCGACCGCCCCCGCCTCGGCCCACGCGGCCCTGCGCGAGACGGACCCCGCCGACGGAACCGTCCTCAAGTCGGCGCCGCGCCAGGTGACGCTGACCTTCACGGAGTCGGTCGGCCTGCTCACCGACTCGCTGCGCGTCTACGACCCCCGGAACCACCGCGTACGCACCGGCGAGGCGGACCACGCGCCCGGCCGTTCCGACACGGCCCGCGTCTCCCTGCCCGCCAGGATGGGCACCGGCACCTACACGGTGGCCTGGCGGGTGGTGTCGGCCGACAGCCACCCGGTGTCCGGCGCGCTCACCTTCTCGGTGGGCAAGCGCACGGCGACGACCACGAGCGTGCTCCCGGACCGCGCCGAGAACCGGGCGACGACCAGCCTCTACAACATCGCGCGCTACATCGCCTACCTGTCCGTGGCGCTCCTCCTCGGCACGGCCGCGTTCGTGGCGTACTGCCGCCCGCCGAGGTGGTCCCACCTGCGCCGGCCGACCCTGGCCGCCTGGTGGACCCTCTTCGCGTCGACGATCGCCCTCTTCCTCCTCCGCGCCCCCTACGAGGAGGGCACCTCCCCGGACGGGGCGCTCGTCCTCTCCTCCCTCACCCGCACGGCGACGACCCGCCCCGGCGAACTCCTCCTCGCCCGCCTGGCCCTGCTGCTCCTCGCGGGAGCCTGCGCGCTCTCCCTGAGCCGATGGCGCCGCAGGATCCCCCGCCGGGCGACCCTGACGACGGCCGCGGTCCTCTCCCTCGCCCTCTCCCTGACCTGGGCGGCCGCGGAGCACGCCTCGGCGGGCCTCCAGGTCCCCCTGGCGATCGCCTCGGCCACGCTGCACCTGCTGGCGATGGCGGCCTGGCTGGGCGGCCTGGCGGCCCTGCTGCTGACGCTGCGCCGCAGCTCACCGGACCCGGCCGCGCTGCCGACCCGGGCCGTCACCCGCTTCTCCCGCCTGGCCTTCGCCTCGGTCACGGTCCTGGTGGCGACCGGCGTCTACCAGTCCTGGCGGGGCCTGGGCTCCTGGCAGGCGCTCACCGACACGACGTACGGCCGCGTCCTCCTGGCCAAACTGGCAGCCGTCACCCTCCTCCTCGCGGCAGCGTCCCGCTCCCGTCGCTGGACGACCCGCCTGGCCGCCTCCCGCCCGGCACCGCTGCACCACCTCGTCCCCGAACCGGCAGGCGGCCCCCCGCTCCCCCCGCTCCCCGAGACCCCCGCACCTTCCCTCCCCCTCCCGCACCACCACCTCCGCCGCTCGGTGCTGGCCGAAATGGCGGTGGCCGTCGTGGTCCTCGTCCTGACCACGCTCCTGACGAGCACGCTGCCGGGCCGGGCCGCGGCCGGGGCGGCACAGTCCGCGGCGCCGGCGGCCGGCATCCCCACGGCCTCGGTCACCACGCTCCCCTTCGACATCGGCACCCCCGGCGGCCACGGAAGGGTCCAGATCACCCTGGACCCCGGCCGGGTCGGCACGAACTCCCTCCAGGCGGTGGTCTACGGCCCCGACGGCGGTCTCTCCTCGGTCCCCGAACTCCGCATCACGCTCACCCTCCCCGCCCAGCGGATCGGCCCCCTGGACACCAAGGTCACCGACCGGGGCGGCTACTGGGCGGCCGACGCGTTCCACGTACCGATCCCGGGGACGTGGACGATGAAGGTGACGGTACGGGTGTCGGAGGTGGACCAGGTGACCGTGTCGAAGCCCGTACGGGTGGTGCGATAACGGTCCTGAGGGATCCCTGGGGAGAGGGCGAGATGACGCGCAGCGAACGAGTGGTGATCGAGGGAGTGGAGTTCCTCGCCACCCTGACGGTCCGGTCGTCCGGCATCGGGCTGCTGGCCCTGCACGGCAGCAAGGAGGGCGGCACGGCGGAGCTGGCCCACGAGGTGGCGGCCCGCACGGAAACCACCGCTCTGGTCTTCACCCAGCCGGCCGGCGACCCCGTCCACATCCCGTCCCACCGGATGTCCGCACCTGCCTGCGAGACCCTGCAGGAGTTCCTGGCTTCGGTGGCGCTGGTGATCTCCCTGCACGGCCACCTCAGACCCGACACCCCCGACGCGATCTTCCTGGGCGGCAGCAACCGCCCCGCGGCCCACACCCTCGCCCGGAGCCTCACCCTCCTCGCCCCCGGCTTCGAGACGGTGACGGACATCCCCCGCATCCCGACCGGCCTCCGCGGCCTCCACCCCCGCAACCCGGTCAACCTGACTCCGGCGGGGGGTGTCCAGGTCGAACTCCCCCTGACCGCCCGGACCCAGCGCCCGGGCAGGACCCCGGGAGTACCGGACACACCCCCGCGGCCGGTGGCAGCCGCGCTGACCGCGGGGGTCGGACACCTGAGTGCGGAACGCCGCGGGTGACCGTGGGACGACAGGGCTAGCCGAGGCGGGAGACCTGGTAGTGGCCGATGAGCCAGTCGTCTCCCGAACGCCGTAGCAGTACGCCCAGGTTGACGCCCAGTGTCGGCCGGTCCGTGAAGGAGAAGTCGACGGCCAGGTATCCGAGCACGATGTCCTCGGAAAGGCGCCTGCTCTCCAGGACGCGGTACGCCGCCGACAGGCCGACCGGCTGGGACGCGTAGTAGTCGGCGACGCCCTGCCGTCCGACGCTGTAGGGGCGCAGCCCCTGGAAGACCGCGTCCTCGGTGAAGTGGGAGGCGACCCGGTCCGGTTCGTGGTGGTCGACGGCTGCCTTCCATCCGTCGAGCACGCGGCGCAGGATCGCTTCGGTGTCTGTGGTGCTGTGCATCACGGTTCTCCCCGTCTCAGTGTCCTGCGCTCATGCCGCCGTCGACGTGGAGGATCTCGCCGGTGACGAACGGGGCGTTCTCCAGGTAGACGACCGCGTCCACGATGTCGCTCGGCTCACCCATCCGGCCGACCGGGTGCAGGGCGGCGAGGACCTCATGGGTCTCCTCCGGGTGCATGGGCGTCTTGATGGTGCCCGGCGAGACGGCGTTGGCGCGGATACCGCGGGTGGCGTACTCGACGGCGAGGGACTTGGTGGCCGACTGGAGCCCGCCCTTGGTCAGTGAGGCCAGCACGGAGGGCACGCGGGAGTCCGCGTTGTCGACGAGGCTGGTGGTGATGTTGACGATGTGCCCCCCGCCCTGGCGCAGCATCTGCTCGACGGCCCGCTGGGTGATGCGGAAGAACCCGGCGAGGTTCACACCGGTCACGGCGGCGTAGTCGTCCGGTGTGTAGTCGGTGAAGGGCTTGGCCACGAAGACTCCGGCGTTGTTGACCAGGGTGTCGATGCGGCCGAACCGCTCCACTCCGGCGGCGACGACCCGCTCGGCGGTGGCGGGGTCGGCGATGTCGCCCTGGACGGTCAGGACGTCGCGGTCGTCGGACGGGGCGATGGTGCGCGAGGTGGCCACGACCGCGTGACCGAGCTTGCGGTAGGCCTCGACGAGCCCGGCACCGATGCCCTGCGAGGCGCCGGTGACGACTGCGACCTTCTGGTTCTGCGCGTTCATGATGACCTTCTTCGAGGTGGGCGTGCGACTGCGGCGGCCGACCTGCCTCAACTACTAGCCGACCGGTCGACTATTCGAAGGTAGGAGCCCGGCCGGAACGAAGTCAAAGGTCAGCGGGCCCGGGCCGGGACCGGCTTCCTCTCAGCTGGTAGGCCCGGCCTCCCAGTGCAGGTCAGTGCGGCGGAGGCTGCGGCGCCGGTTCAGGCTCCGGCCACGGTCTCCCGCGGCGCATCGGCCCCGAGCAGGGCAAGGCAGTTCGCCCACAAGGGGCTGAGCCGGTGGGGGCTGTTGTAGAGCTTGGCGAACAGCACCTGGCCCTCCAGCTGGGCGACCACCGCCCGTGCGGCTTCCCGCGTGTCGGCCACCCCGACCTCCCGCCGCTCCAGAGCCTCGGCGATCACCTCGCCGACCATCTCGACCTGCTCGTCGAAGATCTCCTGCAGCCGGGTGCGGATGGCCTCGGTCCGGTTGCTCAGCTCCAGGGTCAGGTTCCCGAACAGGCAGCCCGAGACGGTGCCGCAGCTCTGCCGGCCCGCGTGCTGGACGGCTTCCGTCTCCTCGAAGAGCCGGCGGAGCCGGTGCAGAGGTTCCGCGTCGTCCTTGAGAACGGCTGTCCAGGCGCGCTTCTGATCGGCCCAGTGCGCGTCGACGACGGTCAGGGCGAGGGACTCCTTCGACTCGAAGAAGTAGTAGAAGCTGCCCTTGGGCACACCGGCCGTCTTGCAGATCTCGGCCACGCCCAGGGCCGAGTAGCCGCGCAGCTCGATGAGTGACTGCGCAGCGCTGAGGATCTTCTCCCGGGCGTCACTGGTCCGTCCCATGCGGCAATTTTACGACCGGTCGACTACTGGACGTTCGGACGGCCGACGTACTCGGGTGGATCTGAGTACGTGCGCTCTGGTCGGTGACGGCGTGAGCCGAAACGCTGGGGCCATGCGCCAAGGACTCCTGAAACCCGCCCTCCAACTGCTGTCGATCCTCGCGCTGGCGGGGGTCTCACTGGGGCTGTGGGCTGCCTGGCTGGGCTGGGACCAGCACCGTGACGTACAACCCGATGGCACGACGACCGGCCCGTACGAGGCGTGGCAGGTGATCGGGCTGGTGCTGACCCTGCTGGCACCGGTGTGCTGGGCGGCCTACCGGGGCTATGTGGCAGCCGCTGTGCTCGGCACCACGGCCGGTCTGACCGCCGCCGCCTTCTACGACTGGTCGGACGACTCCAGCGGTCTCTTCGTCATCGGCGTGGGGATGATCACGCTGGGGAGCCTCGTCGTGACCGCCGCCGTTTCCGCCGTCATCAACTCTGCGCAACGCATCCCTGTCTGACCTGCGCGCTGCGGGCCGGAGGTGTGCAGGACGGCGAGGAGATCCGCCGCGTTCCGCGCACGATCCGGCGCGGGCCCGGCATGACTCTGCTGTCAGACCTAGTCGAAGGCTGGGCCCAGTGAGTCCCGCATGGCGGCACGGAGATTGCGCAAGGCGGTGTCGTACGGGGTGTGCAGCGCCTGCCACTCGACTGAGTCATCACCTACCACGACGTTGGTTGTCGCGATGGCGACGCGCATCGCTCTCAGGAGGTCGTAGGCCTCTCGGGCGGCGTCGTAGACGCCGGCTGGTGCCGCTAGAAACAGTTCGTACCTGGCCGCAATCACGCCGGTCGAGCGGAATGCGGCCACCACATCGCCACTCGCGATCGGTGTTGGGTGACTCAACGCGAGTGTTTGCAAAGCTGTCTCGGTTTCGGTCAGCGCAGTGAGGTACCGGACGTACGCGGTCCGTCGTAACTCTCCGTGTCGGAGTTGTCGGTCTCGCTTCGTGCGTACTGATTCGACGACCAGCGTTGAGCCAACGCCGAGTACGCCGCCGCTCAAGGTACTGATCAGCGTCAGCCATCCCATGAAGCCACGCTATGAGCCTGGGGCGCCGCACGGTAGGGCGCCCAGCCAACCGCCGATGCGAGCCAATGACCGAGACGGCCGCCCGCATGACGCTCGGCACACCGCCGCCACCGTGCTCCTGATTCTCGGCGCCCCGGACGTAGTGAACCGAGACGGACAACGTCGAAGGGCCCCACCGCAAGCGGTGGGGCCCTTCGACATCGTGCCCGGTGAGGCACTGGCGGAGGATACGAGATTCGAACTCGTGAGGGGTTGCCCCCAACACGCTTTCCAAGCGTGCGCCCTAGGCCTCTAGGCGAATCCTCCGCCGGAAACATTACATGACCGAGGGGAGTGCTCGCGAACCCGTTCCTGCAGGCCGCCATCAGGTGCAGCGCGTGGGCCGCTATCGGGTACTGTTGGGCGCAGCCCCTCACGCGGCGCTATCTGACTGAACTCCCCCAGGGCCGGAAGGCAGCAAGGGTAGGTCGGCTCTGGCGGGTGCGTGGGGGGCGCTTGCGTGTGCGGGGCGGGAGCCTTCGGCGGGGTTGGTTGTCAGTGGGCGCCTATAACCTCGTATGCGTGTCGTCTCTCGCGCTGTACCGCCGCTATCGCCCGGAGACCTTTGCCGAGGTCATCGGGCAGGAGCATGTCACCGACCCGCTGCAGCAGGCGCTGCGGAACAACCGGGTCAATCACGCGTACCTGTTCAGCGGTCCGCGCGGATGCGGCAAGACGACCAGCGCGCGGATTCTGGCGCGATGCCTGAACTGTGAGCAAGGTCCCACTCCGACGCCCTGCGGGGAGTGCCAGTCCTGCCGGGATCTCGCGCGCAACGGCCCGGGGTCCATCGACGTCATCGAGATCGACGCGGCTTCCCACGGTGGTGTGGACGATGCCCGTGAGCTGCGCGAGAAGGCCTTCTTCGGCCCCGCCGGCAGCCGCTACAAGATCTACATCATCGACGAGGCCCACATGGTCACGTCGGCCGGCTTCAACGCGCTGCTGAAGGTGGTCGAGGAGCCGCCGGAGCACCTCAAGTTCATCTTCGCCACCACCGAGCCCGAGAAGGTCATCGGGACCATCCGGTCGCGGACCCATCACTACCCCTTCCGGCTCGTGCCGCCGGGGACGCTGCGCGACTACCTCGCCGAGGTGTGCGGGCGGGAGAACATCCCCGTCGAGGAGGGTGTGCTTCCACTCGTCGTGCGGTCCGGCGCCGGATCCGTGCGTGACTCCATGTCGGTCATGGACCAGCTCCTCGCCGGTGCGCGGGAAGAAGGTGTGACCTATGCCATGGCCACCTCCCTCCTCGGCTACACCGACGGGTCCCTGCTCGACTCCGTGGTCGAGGCCTTCGCCACCGGTGACGGCGCAGCCGCCTTCGAGGTCGTCGACCGGATCATCGAGGGCGGCAACGACCCGCGTCGCTTCGTCGCCGATCTGCTGGAGCGGCTGCGGGACCTGGTGATCCTCGCCGCCGTGCCGGACGCGCTGGAGAAGGGGCTCATCGACGCCCCGGTCGACGTCCTGGAGCGGACGCAGGCCCAGGCCGGCACCTTCGGCGCCGCCGAGCTGAGCCGCGCCGCCGACCTCGTCAACGACGGCCTCACCGAGATGCGCGGCGCCACCTCGCCCCGCCTCCAGCTCGAACTCATCTGCGCGCGCGTACTGCTCCCCGCCGCCTACGGAGACGAGCGGTCCGTCATGGCCCGCCTCGACCGTCTGGAGCGCGGCGTCAACTTCGCGGGCGGGGGCGGTGCGCCCGCCATGGGTTACGTGCCCGGACCCGAGGCGCACGCGGGTATGGGCGCCGGTGCCGGCGCCGACATGGTCCAGGGCGGCGCCCCGGTCCCGTCCGGCGCCGGGCCTGCCGCCGCCCGCGCGGCCGTACGAGCTTCCGGCCAGCCGGCCCAGCCCGGCGACTCCGCCGCTGCCGCTGCCGTGTCGCCTACGGCTCCTGCGCCGGCCCCCGCTCCCGCACCGCCCCCCGCTCCCGCACCGCCCCCCGCTCCTGCACCGGCTCCCGCGCCCTCTGCCCCGGCAGCCCCCGCGCCTGCCCCCGCGGCTCAGGCTCCGGCTCCCGCAGCCCAGGCTCCCGCCCCCGGCGCCTGGCCCACCGCCGCCCCCGTCGGCAGCGGTCGGCGTGCCGGTAGCTGGCCCACGGCCGCGGGTGCTCCGGGGGGTGCCCAGCAGAGTCCCGCTCCGGCCCGGCCCGAGCCCCAGGCAGCCCCTGCCCCCGCGGCACCCCCGGCCCAGGCGCCGGCCGCGGCCGCCCCCGTCGGCGGTCTCGACCCCCGCATGCTCTGGCCGAACATCCTGGAGGCCGTCAAGAACCGCCGCCGCTTCACCTGGATCCTGCTCAGCCAGAACGCCCAGGTGGCCGGCTTCGACGGCACCACCCTCCAGCTCGGCTTCGTCAACGCCGGCGCCCGCGACAACTTCGCGAGCAGCGGCAGCGAGGACGTGCTGCGGCAGGCGCTGGCCGAGCAGTTCAACGTGCAGTGGAAGATCGAGGCGATCGTCGACCCGTCGGGCGGTTCCGCGCCCCCGCCGTCCGGCGGCTCCCCGGGCTTCGGCGGAGGCGGTGCCGGAAGCGGAGCCGGCGGTGGCTACGGCGGTGCGCCCGCCGGCGGTGGCTACGGCGCCCCTGCGGCCCCTCGCCCCGCCGCACCCCAGCCGTCCCCCGCCCCCACCCCCCAGGGCGGCGCCCCGGTCGCTCCGGGACCGGCCACCCCTGCCCCGCCGGCCGCCGCCCGTGCGCCCGAGCCGCCCCCGGTCGCCCCCGAGGACGACATCCCGGAGGACGACGACCCCGACCTGGACGAGTCGGCCCTGTCCGGGCACGAGCTGATCGTGCGGGAGCTGGGGGCGACGGTGGTGGAGGAGTTCACCAACGAGTGACCCTCTTCGGCGCCGGACGGAGCAGGAAGAGCCCGTCCGGCGATCGAGGGCGCACACCCGCATCCGCCCGCTTGTAGGAACCCACAGGATCCCCGCGGCCGAACCTTCGGCAACCTTGCCAGTAGGCTGAACCCCGTGAAGGTCCTCGTCATCGGCAGCGGCGCCCGCGAACACGCCCTGTGCCGCTCCCTGTCCCTCGACCCCGACGTCACCGCGCTCCACTGCGCTCCCGGCAACGCCGGCATCGCCGAGGTCGCCGAGCTGCACCGGGTCGACGCGCTCGACGGCAAGGCCGTGGCCGCGCTGGCCGGCGACCTCGGTGCCGACCTCGTCGTCGTCGGCCCGGAGGCCCCGCTGGTCGCCGGTGTGGCCGACGCCGTGCGCGAGGCGGGCATCCCGGTGTTCGGCCCCTCGGGGGAGGCCGCCCAGCTGGAGGGGTCCAAGGCCTTCGCCAAGGACGTGATGGCGGCGGCCGGCGTGCCGACCGCGCGGTCGTACGTCTGCACCACGGAAGAAGAGGCCGCCGAGGCACTCGACGCCTTCGGCGCCCCCTACGTCGTCAAG
The DNA here is from genome assembly GCF_040630895.1 of Streptomyces sp. NPDC005728. Lineage (NCBI taxonomy): Bacteria > Bacillati > Actinomycetota > Actinomycetes > Kitasatosporales > Streptomycetaceae > Streptomyces > Streptomyces sp. NPDC005728. Next base: position 30,017 of record NZ_JBEXYL010000077.1, on the reverse strand, counting down.
GACGACGGGCTGGCCGCCGGCAAGGGTGTCGTCGTCACGCACGACCTCGAAGCCGCCACGGCCCACGCGGCCGCCTGCGAGCGTGTGGTCATCGAGGAGTTCCTCGACGGACCCGAGGTGTCCCTCTTCGCCGTCACCGACGGCCGTAGCGTCGTCCCGCTCCAGCCCGCCCAGGACTTCAAGCGCGCCCTGGACGGCGACGAGGGCCCGAACACGGGCGGCATGGGCGCGTACTCGCCGCTGCCGTGGGCCGACCCGAAGCTGGTCGAAGAGGTGCTGAAGACCGTGCTCCAGCCGACCGTGGACGAGATGCGCCGCCGTGGCGCGGCCTTCTCCGGTCTGCTCTACGCCGGGCTCGCGATCACCTCGCGCGGTGTCCGGGTCATCGAGTTCAACGCCCGCTTCGGCGACCCCGAGACCCAGGTCGTGCTGGCCCGCCTGAAGACCCCGCTGGCCGGTGTCCTGCTCGCCGCCGCGACCGGCACCCTCGACACCCTGGAGCCCCTGCGCTGGAGCGAGGACGCGGCCGTCACGGTGGTCGTCGCCTCGCACAACTACCCCGGCACCCCGCGCACCGGTGACCCCATCACCGGTCTGGACGAGGTGGCCGCCGAGGACGCCCCGCACGCCTACGTCCTGCACGCCGGGACCAAGCGGGACGGTGACGCGGTCGTCAGCGCCGGCGGCAGGGTGCTGTCCGTCACGGCGATCGGCACGGATCTGGCCGAGGCCCGCGCGCGGGCGTACCGGGCGGTGGCCCGCGTCCGCCTCGACGGCTCGCAGCACCGCACGGACATCGCGGCAAAGGCTGCGAGTGCAACGGAAGCCACGGGAACCGCGGTGGCCGCCGAGGCGGCGGAGGCGTAGAACCGCCGGTCGCGCGCATCCCGTACCCACCCAGGCCCCGGACGACAATCCGGGGCCTGATCTTTGCTGTCTGTCACCCACCTCTGACCAGAGCCATTCCATCGAGTGACCAATCGCCCATCCGGCTGACGGGGGCCGAGGCCCCAACTAGGGTGCGGCGCAAGCATTCCGGCACTTGGCCCACCGGCATTGCGATGTCGGTGGTGGGTGCCACAGTGGGGGAGTGAGCAACGCCAGGACAGCCCGGGATCAGCAGAGGGGGTGAGGTCAGCTCGTGACCGGAATCGGTGTGGAGGTGGGCGCGCAGGCAGCGCGTTCGCGGGCCCTGGCGGTGCTGCGCATCCGGGGTCGGGCGCTGGCCGTGGCCCTGCTGCCGGCGGCGGCCGAGGTGATCCTGCTGACCGGCGGTTCCACCGGCCATCTCGTCGGCCCGGGCTGGCATGCCGCCCGCTGGGCCGTGGGCGTGCCGGCCGTGCTCGTGCTGCTGGCCGCCGTCGGCATCGCCCTGGTCGTGGCCCGGGCCCGCCCCGCCGTGAGCCCAACGGTCCCGATCCCGGAGGGCTCCGCCCCGGACCTGTACCGGCTGGTGCGCGACCTCGCCGACCGCCTGGACGTCCCCGCGCCCTCGGCCATAGCGCTCACCCCGGACTGCGACAGCTGGCTGGAGGACCGCACCCACCCGGCCCACGGCCCGCCCCCGCGGCCGGCGCACGACGAACTGGCGGGCCCCGGCCCCGGATCCGGTTTCGGCGCCCACCGCCGTGCCGTCACCGCTCCCGTCCTCGTCATCGGCTCCCCGTTCCTGTGGTGGATGCGCGTCGGCGAGCTGCGCGCGGTCCTCGCCCCGGTCGTCGCCGGCACGGGCCCCTCCGCGCACCCGGACATAGCCGCGGCCCGCCGCTTCGTGCGCGGACTGGACGCGACGGTCGCCGTGGCCGCGACATCCGGTCGCTGCCGGCTGACCCGGGGCGTGTGCGCGGCCCTCGGCTGGATGGCCCGGCTGCTGCTGCGCTCCTGCCGCGAGCACGCAGCCCTGATGGAGCGCGGGGTTGCCGCGGCGGCGGCCGAGCGCGCGCAGGCCGTGGACTACGGACTGCGGATCGTCGCCCAGGAGCAGGTAGGCCTCGCCTACGCGGGCTGGGACCGCCTGCTGACCAGAGTGGCGCTGCCCGCCTGGCGGATGGGCCGCTGGCCCGCCCGGCTGGACGCGGGCGTCGTGGCCGCCCTCACCGAGCTGTCCCGGCGCGACCGGCTGGCCGAGGGCTTCGCCTCCCGCCTCGGCGAGCGCCCCGCCTGCGACCTCCTGGAGGAGCCCGGCACGGTGGACGAGGCCGCCTCCCTGCTCGCCGCCCGCCTCTTCCACGGCGGCCCGGCCGAGTGCGGCCCGGACTGGGCACCGGTGGACTGGCAGGCGTACCCGGAGGAGGTCGTGGACCGCACCTGGCGTGCCAACGCGGCCCGGCTGCACCGCGTCCTGGACTCCCTCGGTGTCCGCCCCGCCCCCGGCGCCCGCGAGCCCGGCGGCCCCACCCTGGCCCGCGTCCTGGACCACCTCACCGAGCCCGGCGCAGAAACCGCCGCACGGCAAGCCCTGCAGGACGACCCGCGGGCGCTCGCCGGCGAGAAGGTCCCGCAGGACGTCCCGCAGGCCGCCGATGGCGAGGACGCTCCACAGGAGCCACCGGCACCCGACGACGAAATCCGCCCGGGGGATGCGGGTGGGAACGAAATGCCCGCCGAAGGCGAAGCCGTCTCGGAACCGGCCGCCGACGACCCCGGCACCGAACGCAGCACAGCCCTGGCCGCAGGCCTCAGCGCGGAGCTGGCCCGCGAGGAGGCCCGCACCCCGAGAGGCGCGACCGCCGCCGGCCAGGGCCCCGACAGTGTCCTGTGGGACGACGGCGCCCTGCCGCTGTTCCCGCTCCAGCCCCCGCGCACCGCCCGTGAGCTGCTCGCCGACCACGTCACGGCGATGGTGTGCTGCGCGGCCGTCGACACGGCCGGCGCGGCCCCGGCCCTCGACTGGCTCGACGGCCCCTCCCTGCTGCTGGGCGGCGAGCGAGCCGCCGACCTCGCACCGAAGGTCCTCAGCCTGATCGAGGAGGGAGACCCGGGCCCGCTGCGCGGCTGGCTGGCCGCGTCCGGGATACGCCCGGAGAAGCCGGTGCGGCTCGTCTGAAACCGGCCACCGCCGAGTGCCGTGGTCTGCAGGCGTTCCGGACGTCGTAACGGAGAACCGTCTTCCACTTCAGGTCAATTCGCAACGAATAGTGACCGAGCCCGTGCGTTATGTGATGTGCTGGGGACCGACCGCGCACATGGCAAAGGCATGCGACATACGACAGCACGACCGAGCACCACCGTCAGAGGACACGGGGGCATGAGGGAGGGGAGCGACCATGGCCTCGGACCACATCCGCCGCTGGGAGTCCGGAGCACTCGCGCACGCCGTCACGGACCCCTTCGGCCAGGGGCCGGTTCCCTGGCTGCGCGGCAGTGAGACCTACTTCGACGACACGGGACACGTCGTGCCCTGGTACGTCGACCCGAGCCCGCAGCAGCCGCCCGGCGGGCGGCCGAGGGTGCCCGCGCCGCGTGCGGCCGGTGCCGGACCCCGAGCGGCCGACGACGTGCACCGCCAGATCAAGGGCTTCACCGCCACCGGGGCGGTCGCGCCCGGCCAGGCGATCGACTTCCACATCACGGTCGACCCGCCGCAGCAGTTCAGCGTGGACATCTACCGGATCGGCCACTACGGGGGCGACGGCGCTGCCAAGATCACCACGAGCCCCCGGCTCTCCGGCATCGTCCAGCCCGCGCCGCTGGCCGCCGACCGCACGGTCTCGTGCCATCACTGGTGGCTGTCCTGGCGCCTCCAGGTGCCCTCCCACTGGAGCATCGGCGCCTATGTGGCCGTCCTCACCACCGCCGACGGCTACCGCTCCCACGTGCCCTTCACGGTCCGCGACGACCGCCCCGCCGACCTGCTCCTGCTGCTGCCGGACATCACCTGGCAGGCGTACAACCTCTACCCGGAGGACGGCCGCACCGGCGCCAGCCTCTACCACGCCTGGGACGAGAAGGGCCGGCTGCTCGGCGAGGCGGACGCGGCCACCACGGTCTCCTTCGACCGCCCGTACGCGGGCGCGGGCCTGCCCCTGCACGTCGGCCACGCCTACGACTTCATCCGCTGGGCCGAGCGCTACGGCTACGACCTCGCCTACGCCGACGCCCGCGATCTGCACGCCGGCCGCGTCGACACCACCCGCTACCGGGGCCTGGTCTTCCCGGGCCACGACGAGTACTGGTCGGCGGCGATGCGCCGCGCCGTCGAGGACGCCCGCGACCGCGGCACCTCGCTGGTCTTCCTCTCCGCCAACACCATGTACTGGCAGGTGGAGTTGGGCCCCTCCCCGTCCGGTGTCCCCGACCGCCTGCTGACCTGCCGCAAGCGCAAGGGTCCCGGCCGGCCGGTGCTGTGGCGCGAGATCGACCGGCCCGAGCAGCAGCTGGTCGGCATCCAGTACGCGGGCCGGGTCCCGGAGCCGCACCCGCTGATCGTCCGCAACGCGGGGCACTGGCTGTGGGACGCGACCGGCGCCCACGAGGGCGACGAGATCGAGGGCCTGGTCGCCGGCGAGGCGGACCGCTACTTCCCGCGCACCCCGCTGCCCGAGCACGAGGAGCGCATCCTGCTCGCCCACTCCCCCTACACCGACAACGACGGCGCCCTGCGCCACCAGGAGACCTCCCTGTACCGCGCCCCCTCCGGCGCCTGGGTGTTCGCCTCCGGCACCTTCGCCTGGTCCCCGTCCCTGGACCGCCCCGGCCATGTGGATTCCCGGATCCAGCGGGCCACGGCGAATCTGCTGGACCGCATCTGCAAACGGGACTGACCCCTGGCCGAAAGCGATCGACCCCATAAGGGAGAATCGAGGCACTTGGACAGAACCACGGGGAGGAACCGTGTCCGGATTCGTAGAAAAGCCCGAGCCGATCCAGGTTCCGGGCCTGGTGCACCTGCACACCGGAAAGGTGCGCGAGCTGTACCGGAACGAGGCGGGCGACCTCGTGATGGTCGCCAGCGACCGCATGTCCGCCTACGACTGGGTGCTGCCCACGGAGATCCCCGACAAGGGCCGCGTCCTCACCCGCCTCTCCCTGTGGTGGTTCGACCAGCTGCGTGACCTGGCCCCCCACCACGTGCTGAGCACCGAGCTGCCCGAGGGTGCCCCCGCCGACTGGGCGGGCCGCACACTGGTCTGCAAGTCCCTGCGGATGGTCCCGGTGGAGTGCGTGGCCCGCGGCTACCTCACCGGTTCCGGCCTGGTCGAGTACAACGCGTCCCGGACCGTCTGCGGCCTCGCCCTCCCCGAAGGCCTGGTCGACGGCTCCGAACTGCCCGGCCCGATCTTCACCCCGGCCACCAAGGCCGCGGTCGGCGAGCACGACGAGAACGTCTCCTACGAGGAGGTCGCCCGCCAGGTCGGCGCCGAGACCGCGGCCCAGCTGCGCCAGGCCACCCTCGCCGTGTACTCCCGCGCCCGGGACATCGCCCGCGACCGGGGGATCATCCTGGCCGACACCAAGTTCGAGTTCGGTTTCGACGGTGACACGCTCGTCCTCGCCGACGAGGTCCTCACCCCGGACTCCTCCCGCTTCTGGCCGGCAGACCAGTGGCAGCCGGGCCGCGCGCAGCCCTCGTACGACAAGCAGTTCGTCCGTGACTGGCTGACCTCGGCCGAGTCCGGCTGGGACCGGAAGAGCGAGCAGCCCCCGCCGCCGCTGCCGCAGCAGGTCGTCGAGGCGACCCGGGCCAAGTACGTGGAGGCGTACGAGCGGCTGACGGGCACCAGCTGGTCGTAGACACGCGAAAGGCCCCCGGTGGGAACCGGGGGCCTTCGGTGTGGAGCGGACGACGAGGCTCGAACTCGCGACCTCAACCTTGGCAAGGTTGCGCTCTACCAACTGAGCTACGTCCGCATTGCGCCGTGGCGCGAGAGCAACTATACCCAACCTCGCTCGCGTGCGAGACGTACCGCAGCATGACGGTTCTCCGCACCGAGCTTCGTGGCGGCCGAGGAGAGGTAGTTCCGCACGGTTCCCGGCGACAGCGCGGCCCGCTCGGCGATCTCCGCGACCGGCGCGCCGTCGGCGGCCAGCTCCAGCACCTCGGCCTCCCGCGCGGTCAGCGGGGAGTCGCCGGCGGAGATCGCGTCGGCGGCCAAGTCCGGGTCGACGTACCGGTTTCCCGCGTGCACGGTACGGATGATCTCGGCGAGCCGCTGGGCACTGACCGTCTTCGGGACGAACCCCCGCACACCCGCCGCGAGCGCCCGCTTCAGATGCCCGGGCCGCCCGTGACCGGTGACGATCAGAACCTGGCAGCCGGGCAGCTCGGCGCGCAGGGATGTGGCGACCTTCACACCGTCGGCGCCGGGCATCTGGAGATCGAGGACGGCCACATCGGGTGCGTGCGCGCGTGCCATCGCCAGCGCCTCGGGCCCGCTCGCCGCCTCCGCGACGACCAGCAGGTCGTCCTCCAGGGAGAGCAGGGCGGCCAGCGCGCCCCGGATCAGATGCTCGTCGTCGGCGAGCAACAGCCGTACCTGGCTGCTCATGTGGTGACTCCGCTCACTCTCTGCACCAGTGGTACCGCGGCCACCAGCCGGAACCGGTCCTTGCCGACGAGCCCCGCCTCAAGGGTTCCGTCCACGGCGGCCAGCCGTTCCCGCAGTCCGGCCAGTCCCGAGCCGCCGTCACCGCTCGGGCCCGCCGCTCCGTCGTTCTCCACCGTCAGCACCACACGCCCCTCCCGCACCCGCAGACCCACGGTGCACCGTCCCGCGTCGCCGTGCCGCAGCACGTTGGTGGCCGCCTCGCGCACCACCCAGCCGAGCGCGGCCTGCACCGCAGCGGGCAGCCCGTCGGCCTCGGCTCGGACCTGGCAGTCGATTCCTGCGGCCGACAACACGCCCTGTGCACCGGCGAGTTCGACCACGAGATCGGCCTCCCGGTAGCCGCGTACGACATCCCGCACCTCCCGCTGCGACTCCTGGGCGATGCGCTGCACCTCGATCATCTGCTCCACGGCCTCCGGCCGCCCGCGCCGGGCCAGTTGCACGGCCAGCTCGCTCTTCAGCGAGATCACGGAGAGGTTCCGTCCCAGCACGTCGTGCAGATCGCGCCCGAACCGCAGCCGCTCCTCGGCGACGGCGAGCCGGGCCTCGACCTCGCGGGCTCGTTCCGCCTCCCAGAGAACGGCCAGGGTCCAGGCGCCGCAGCGGCAGGCGATCAGCGCGAAGAGCGTGCCGAAGGCCGTCACGATGCCGGTCATGAAGATGCCGGTGCCGTCCGGGTGGGCGAGGCCGAGGGCGGCCATCAGCAGCACCCCGAGGGCCGCGGAGCGGCGCAGGAACACCGCGATGGGCACCACGAGCCCGTACAGCAGCCCGAACGGCAGCAGTGAGGCGCCGATCGCGAACCTGGTCGTCACCCCGTCGGCGCCGTCCAGCACGCCCAGTGCCACGGTCAGGGCGAGCGCCAGGCCGAGCAGGACAGCGGAGCCGCGCAGCGCCCGGGGCGGCAGCTCGGCGCGCCCGAGGTAGTGGTCGAGCACGGGCCGCGTGAGCCGGTTGGCGTCCGCGCACTGGAGCACGGCGACGACGAGGAGCAGCCCGCCGAGCACGAGCGGTACCGGCCGGCGGTGGAGCCCGCCGAGCAGGGGCAGCAACAGCCAGCTGAGCGAGAAGAACCACGTCGTGAGGTACCAGGTGACGACACTCTGCAGCTCGACCCGCTCGGCCTTGCTCCGCTCCCGCCAGTGCCGCTGCTGCAACCGTCGTATCAGCCCCAGCATGCGCCCCCCTGCCTCACCGTCGCGGCTCCCATCGGAACCACCGCCGTACAGCAAACACCGCCACGACGGTCCAGGCCAGCGCGGTCGCCGTGGTGCCGAGTGCCTCGTACGCGCTCAGCTCGCCGGTCCAGCCCGCGCGGACCAGCCGGACGGCGGGGGACAGCGGCAGGAGTTCGCAGACGGAGGCCACCCGGTCGGGCAGGAGCTGGGTGGGGATCGCGATACCGGAGCCCAGCATGGATACGAACACCACCGGCGACGCGGTGACCTGGGCGCTCTCGGTGGTTCGGGTGAAGGAGGCGGTGAGCGCGGCCAGCGCGGCGCTCAGCACGAGCCCCGCCGCCAGCCCGAGCAGGGTCAGGTACGGCGCCTTGGGCGCGCCCGTGTCCAGCAGCACCACGCAGCCCGCGCACAGCAGCAGGGCCTGCGCGAGGCCGAGTCCGACGGCCGGCAGGGCCGTGCCGGTGAGGATCTCGGCGTCCGAGAGTTCGCCGGTGCGCAGCCGCTTGAGGACGAGTTCCTCGCGGCGCGCGACGTAGGCGTTCACCAGGGAGGTGTAGACGGCGAACAGGAAGGAGAAGCCGATCGCGGCCGTCATCAGCACCGCGCCGGCGGTCAGTCCCTCCTTCTTCAGATCCATCTGGTCGATGGCCGGCCGCACGCTGAAGGGCACGACGAGCGGTACGACCAGGGCGGTGAACACGACGCCGCGGTTGCGGCCGAGGAGGGCGAGTTCGGCGCGGGCCAAGGCCCGCAGCCGACGGACCGACGGTGCCCGTCCGATGCTGCTCATGCCCAGACCTCCTGCTCCCGTGCTGCTCATGCCACGACCTCCTGCTCCCGCGCGATCATGAGGAACGCCTCCTCCAGGGAGGCCGAGCGCACGTCGAGGCGGTGCAGCTCGACCCCGGCCCGCTCGGCCCAGGCCAGCACCCCGGTGGCGGTCCGCTGCAGGTCCCGGGTGCGCAGCCGTACGACCCGGCCGTCGGTCTCGTGCTCGCACACGCCCAGGTCGGCGAGGGGCGGCAGGTCGCCGAGGAAGTAGCCCGCGGGGAGGGCGAAGGACATCCGGGACGGCCTGCCCGCGGTGACCTCGGCGGGGGTTCCGGAGGCGGCGATGCGCCCCTCGTGCAGGATGGCGAGCCGGTCGGCGAGGCCTTCCGCCTCCTCCAGGTAGTGCGTGGTGAGCAGCACGGTGGTGCCGGCGTCCCGCAGGCCGCGCACCAACTCCCAGGTGTCCCGGCGGCCTTCGGCGTCCAGTCCGGTCGTCGGCTCGTCCAGGAACAGCACCTCGGGATCGCCGAGCAGGGCGAGCGCCAGGTCCAGGCGCCGCCGCTCCCCGCCGGACAGCTGCTTGACCCGTACGCCGGTCTTCCCGTCCAGCCCGACCAGGCCCAGCGCCTCCGCCTCGGGCCGGGCCCCGCTCGTGCAGCCCGCCCACATCCGCGCGGTCTCCTCGACGGTCAGGTCGGAGGGGAAGCCGCCCTCCTGGAGCATGACCCCGGTACGCGGGCGTACGGCGGCCCGCTCGAGGTAGGGGTCGTGGCCGAGGATCCGGACCCGGCCCCCGGCCGGTGCCGCGAGCCCTTCCAGCAGCTCGACCGTCGACGTCTTGCCCGCTCCGTTGGTGCCCAGCAGCGCGAAGATCTCCCCGCGGGCCACGGAGAAGGTGATTCCGCGTACGGCCTCGAACCCGCCCCCGTAGACACGCCGGAGGTCTGTGACCTCGATCACGTGCTCGTGTTCGTTGGTGTTCATGCCTTCAGCGTCCCGGCGGGCGGGCCGGAACAGCAGTGCGCGGTGTCATCGCTCGGCATGACAAATGTCAGAGCGGCCGAGGGCATACGAAGAGACCCCGGTCCAGTGGACCGGGGTCTCTTTCCCGAGCGGACGACGAGGCTCGAACTCGCGACCTCAACCTTGGCAAGGTTGCGCTCTACCAACTGAGCTACGTCCGCACTGCCCCCGACCGGCTCCCACCGATCGGTGCGAGCACCAGCCTACCTGATCCACAAGAGTGGTCAGAACGACCGGTGCCAGAGCGGGTGACAGGAATTGCACACTGCGCCTTCCCCCTGGAAGGGGGATGTTCTGCTACTGAACTACACCCGCACGGTCCGTGGGATCCGGCCCTTCGGCCTCGCCCCTCGGCGTGTCCCAGACATTAGCTGATCAGCAGGGGGGTTGCGCAAGTCGCATCCCGCCGTGGCCAAGTGCACGGCCCTCAGGGCCCGCTGACGGACCCTGAGGACTGCCCCTTCGCGGGCTTCACTGCGCGGCGCTGAACGCCTCGTAGACCCTCTTCGGGATGCGTCCGCGCGCCGGCACGTCCATCTTGTTCGCCTGGGCCCAGGCGCGGACGGCCGCCGGATCGGGGGCGACCTCCGTCTGCTTGTACGCCTTGCCGGACCGCGACCGCTTGCGGCCTGCTTCCACGTAGGGCGCGAGCGCCTTGCGCAGTTTCTTGGCGTTGGTTTCGTTCAGGTCGATCTCGTACGACTTGCCGTCGAGTCCGAAGGCGATCGTTTCCGCCGCTTCCGAGCCGTCGATGTCGTCAAAGAGAGTGACCACGACCTTTTGCGCCACGAATATCGGTCCCTTCGTGCGGCACGTCGATACAGCTCATCGGCGATGACGTGCCGAGTATCGACTATTGCCAATTCATTTGTACAGTGCCCGGCAATGCAATGTGAAGCCCGACTAAATCCGTCCGCGTGTCCCCGTGCAATAGAGATCGCGGGCAGACCGGTGGAACTTTCCCAGAACTTTTCGCGAAGGCGCCCACCCGTCACCCGATCGTGATGCGCCTCACGTAGTTTCCTACAACTCTACCCGCGTAGAAATTTTGTGCGGGTAGTCTGAAGGAACCTGCTCAGCACCACACACCGGGAGTGCCAGTGGCACGCGTCGTAGTCGACGTCATGCTCAAGCCGGAGATCCTCGACCCCCAGGGCCAGGCGGTCCAGCGTGCGCTGCCGCGCCTGGGTTTCGACGGGATCTCGGACGTACGTCAGGGAAAGCGTTTCGAACTGGAAGTTGACGGGCCGGTTGACGAGGCCGCGCTCGCGCGCATCCACGAGCTTGCGGAATCCTTCCTCGCCAACACCGTGATCGAGGACTTCACCGTCAAGGTGGAGGAAGTCGCGGAGGCCGCGAAGTGACCGCTCGTATTGGCGTCGTCACTTTCCCGGGGAGTCTCGACGACCGGGACACCCAGCGTGCGATCCGCCTCGCGGGTGCCGAACCGGTCGCCCTCTGGCACAAGGACAAGGACCTCAAGCAGGTCGACGCCGTGGTGCTGCCCGGCGGTTTCTCCTACGGCGACTATCTGCGGGCCGGAGCCATCTCCCGGTTCTCGCCGGTGATGGAGACCGTCATCGAGCAGGCGAAGGCCGGACTTCCGGTCCTCGGTATCTGCAATGGGTTCCAGGTCCTCACGGAGGCCCACCTCCTTCCGGGCGGGATGCTCGGCAACGACCACCTCCACTTCATCTGCCGCGACCAGAAGCTGCGGGTGGAGAACGCGGGCACGGCCTGGACCGGCGACTACCGCCAGGACCAGGAGATCCACATCCCGCTGAAGAACATGGACGGCCGGTACGTCGCCGACGAGTACACGCTCGACAAGCTGGAGGCCGAGGGCCGGGTCGTCTTCCGGTACCTGGATTTCAACCCCAACGGCTCGCTGCGGGACATCGCCGGCATCACCAACGAGGCCGGGAACGTCGTCGGCCTCATGCCGCACCCCGAGCACGCCGTCGAGCCGCTGATCGGTACGGGCCGTACCGACGGCCTCCCGTTCTTCACCTCGATCCTCAAGAAGCTGGTCAACGCATGAGCCGGACGCCTCTGGACACGGTCGAGCACGCGGCCGCGACCCCCGACGTCGAGCTGCCCTGGGCCGAGCTCGGTCTGAAGAAGGACGAGTACGAGCGGGTGGTGGAGATTCTCGGCCGCCGCCCGACCGGCGCCGAGCTGGCCATGTACTCGGTCATGTGGTCCGAGCACTGCTCGTACAAGTCCTCCAAGGTCCACCTGCGCCAGTTCGGTGAGAAGGCCCCGCAGAGCGACGCGCTGCTCGTCGGCATCGGCGAGAACGCGGGCGTCGTCGACGTCGGCCAGGGCTACGCCGTGACCTTCAAGGTCGAGTCGCACAACCACCCCTCCTACGTCGAGCCCTACCAGGGCGCGGCCACGGGTGTCGGCGGCATCGTCCGCGACATCATCGCGATGGGTGCGCGGCCGGTGGCCGTGGTCGACCCGCTGCGCTTCGGCGCGGCCGACCACCCCGACACCAAGCGCGTCCTGCCGGGCGTGGTCGCCGGCATCGGCGGCTACGGCAACTGCCTGGGCCTGCCCAACATCGGCGGCGAGGTCGTCTTCGACGCCTGCTACCAGGGCAACCCGCTGGTCAACGCCGGTGCCATCGGTGTGATGCGGCACGAGGACATCCACCTCGCCAAGGCCTCCGGCGCGGGCAACAAGGTCGTTCTGTACGGCGCCCGGACCGGCGGCGACGGCATCGGCGGTGCCTCGATCCTCGCCTCGGAGACCTTCGACGACGCCAAGCCCTCGAAGCGCCCGGCGGTCCAGGTCGGCGACCCCTTCCAGGAGAAGCTCCTCATCGAGTGCACCCTGGAGGCCTTCCGGGAGAAGCTGGTCGTCGGCATCCAGGACCTGGGCGCGGCCGGCCTGTCCTGCGCCACCTCCGAGCTGGCCTCCAACGGCTCCGGCGGCATGCGCGTGACCCTGGACGACGTACCGCTGCGCGACTCCACGCTCTCGCCCGAGGAGATCCTCATGAGCGAGTCGCAGGAGCGCATGTGCGCGGTGGTCGAGCCGGAGAAGGTCGACCGCTTCCTGGAGATCTGCGAGAAGTGGGACGTCATCGCCACCGTCATCGGTGAGGTGACCGACGGCGACCGCCTGGAGATCTACTGGCACGGCGGCAAGATCGTCGACGTCGACCCGCGGACCGTCGCCCACGAGGGCCCGGTCTACGAGCGCCCGTACGCCCGCCCGTCCTGGCAGGACGAGCTGCAGGCCGACGACGCGAACAAGCTGCCCCGGCCCGCTTCGAGCGAGGAGCTCAGGGACCAGGTCCTGAAGCTGGTGGGATCCCCCAACCAGGCCTCCAAGAAGTGGATCACCTCCCAGTACGACCACTTCGTGCAGGGCAACACCGTCCTCGCCCAGCCCGAGGACTCCGGCATGATCCGGGTCGACGAGGAGACCGGGCTCGGCGTGGCCATCGCCACGGACGGCAACGGCCGCTACGCCAAGCTGGACCCGTACGCGGGCGCCCAGCTGGCGCTGGCCGAGGCCTACCGGAACGTGGCGACGACGGGCGCCAAGCCGCTCGCGGTGTCGGACTGCCTGAACTTCGGCTCCCCCGAGGACCCGGCGGTCATGTGGCAGTTCGCCGAGGCCGTGCGCGGTCTCGCGGACGGCTGCCAGCAGCTGGGCACCCCGGTGACCGGCGGCAACGTCTCGCTCTACAACCAGACGGGCGAGGTGGCCATCCACCCGACGCCGGTGGTCGCCGTCCTCGGTGTCATCGACGACGTCGCCCGCCGCACGCCGGTCGCCTTCCAGGAGGAGGGCCAGCTGGTCTACCTCCTCGGCGACACGCGTGAGGAGTTCGGCGGGTCGGCCTGGTCCCAGGTGGTCCACGACCACCTCGGCGGTCTGCCCCCGAAGGTCGACCTGGAGCGCGAGCGGCTGCTGGCCGAGATCCTGATCTCCGCCTCCCGCGACGGCATGATCGACTCCGCGCACGACCTGTCCGACGGCGGCCTGGTCCAGGCCGTCGTGGAGTCGGCGCTGCTCGGCGGCAAGGGTGCGCGTCTGGTCGTACCGGACGGGCTCGACGCCTTCACCTTCCTGTTCTCCGAGTCGGCCGGCCGCGCGATCGTCGCGGTGCCGCGCTCGGAGGAGGTCCGCTTCAACGACATGTGCGGTGCGCGGGGTCTGCCGGCCACCCGCATCGGTGTCGTGGACGGCGAGTCGGTGGAGATCCAGGGCGAGTTCGAGCTGCCCCTGGCCGAGCTGCGCGAGGCTCACGAAGGCACGATCGAGGCGCTGCTGGCGTAAGCGGCGGCAGCCGTCGCGAAGGCCCCGCCCGGGAGACCGGGCGGGGCCTTCGCGCGTCGTGCACGTCCACCCCGTGGCGCGGGCCGGCGGAGGAGCCGCCGACGCCGCCGAACGAGCCGGGCACGCCTTCGCGCCGGTCGAGAACGGCCTGAAGGGCGACGTCCCGAAGGCATAGGGTCGCTGTCATGCCCCCGGCCAGGAAACGCGCCCGCAGGTACGACCCCGCCAAGACCCGTGCCGCGGTCTTCGCCCAGCTCGGCAATGTCCGGGAGGCCCTCCAGGGCCTCACCCCCGAGCAGCTCGCCCTGCCCACCCGGCTCGGCGACTGGACCGTACGGGAGCTGGTCGCGCACATCGGCATGGCCGTCACGGCCGTCCACCGGTCCCTGGACCGGGCGGCCCCGCCGCAGCAGGACGTCCAGGTGGCCGAATGGCCGTTCGCCGGCGCCGCCGCGATCGCCGACTTCACCCGGGACCTCGCCGCCCGGCAGCCCGACCTCGACGCCTACCTCGCCGACGTCGAGCAGAGCCTGCACACCCTGCTCGCCGCCCACCCCGGCGGCCGGCTCCTGGAGACCAACGCGGGCGCGCTGCCCCTGGACGACTACCTCGTCACCCGCACCGTCGAACTCGTCGTCCACACCGACGACCTCAACGCCGCCGTCCCCGGCCTCGACGTGCCCTACGACCGCCAGGCCCTGGCCGCCGCCACCCGGCTGCTCGCCGACGCCCTCGCGGTGAAGGCGCCCGGCGGCTCCACCGAGGTGCGCGTGCCGCCGTACGCCGTCGTGCAGTGCGTCGAGGGCCCCCGGCACACCCGCGGCACCCCGCCCAACGTCGTGGAGACCGACCCGCTGACCTGGATCCGCCTCGCCACCGGCCGGCTGGCCTGGAAGGACGCCGTCGAGGAGGCGAGGGTCAGCGCGAGCGGGGAGCGCGCGGACATCGGGGACCTGCTGCCGCTCATGTCCTGACGGAACCGGTGGCCCGGTGCGGCCGTCGAATCCGTATGAAACGGAACAAGCAGCGCATGACCCTGACAGCGGCCGCCGTGCTCGTCCCGCTCATGCTGGCCTGCGGCAGTTCCCAGGGCGCAGAGACCGGGCAGCCCGTCACCGGAGTCGACTGGCGGGTCGACAGCCTCACCGCCGACGGCACCACCCGGCACGCGCCCGCCGCCGCTCGCATCCGCATCGGCACGGACGGCCTGGCGGCCGGGAACCTCGG
This sequence comes from Streptomyces sp. NPDC005728, assembly GCF_040630895.1. Taxonomy (NCBI): domain Bacteria; kingdom Bacillati; phylum Actinomycetota; class Actinomycetes; order Kitasatosporales; family Streptomycetaceae; genus Streptomyces; species Streptomyces sp. NPDC005728. The sequence goes on along the minus strand of NZ_JBEXYL010000077.1, from coordinate 14,971 downwards.
CTGCAACCAGTTCAGCGCCCGGGCCACCGTGCGCGGTGACCGGATCACCATCGGGAACCTCAGGACCACCAAGATGGCCTGCGACCAGGAGCGGATGGACTTCGAGCGGGCCCTCGCCCGCACCCTCACCACCGGCACGCTCACCGCCCGGGTCGACGACGGGAAGCTGACGCTCACCGACGGCGACGGCGACCGCGTCCACCTCAGCCACAGCGCACCCGAATGATGTGCGACACCTCACTCACGAATGCGGCGAAGGGGCACAGGACCGCCGCCCACAGGGTCGCCGGCGCCTGCTCCAGACGCCCCGAAACCCAGCTGACCAGCGCAAACGAAGAAATCGCCAAGGTGATCGACAAGCCTTGATCCGTTAAGGCGGCGCCAGTTACGTATTCCCCAATTCGGACCAGTGGTCGACCTCGCCTACACTCGGTGGCGTGCCACGTGGTGACGGTCGACTCAATCACGATCTGCTTCCCGGCGAGAAGGGCCCCCAGGACGCTTGCGGCGTCTTCGGCGTCTGGGCTCCGGGCGAAGAGGTCGCAAAGCTCACGTACTTCGGGCTCTACGCCCTCCAGCACCGGGGTCAGGAATCCGCGGGAATCGCGGTCAGCAACGGCTCCCAGATCCTCGTCTTCAAGGACATGGGCCTGGTCTCCCAGGTCTTCGACGAGACCTCGCTCGGTTCGCTCCAGGGTCACATCGCGGTCGGACACGCCCGCTACTCGACCACCGGCGCCTCCGTGTGGGAGAACGCCCAGCCGACGTTCCGTGCCACCGCGCACGGCTCGATCGCGCTCGGCCACAACGGCAACCTGGTCAACACGGCGCAGCTCGCCGAGATGGTCGCCGACCTGCCCAAGGACACCAACGGCCGTTCGACGCGGGTCGCGGCCACGAACGACACCGACCTGCTGACGGCCCTGCTGGCCGCCCAGGTCGACGAGGACGGCAAGCCGCTGACCATCGAGGAGGCCGCCCACGCGGTCCTCCCGCAGGTCAAGGGCGCCTTCTCGCTCGTCTTCATGGACGAGCACACCCTCTACGCCGCCCGTGACCCGCAGGGCATCCGCCCGCTGGTCCTCGGCCGGCTGGAGCGCGGCTGGGTGGTCGCCTCCGAGTCCGCCGCCCTCGACATCTGCGGCGCCAGCTTCGTGCGGGAGATCGAGCCGGGCGAGTTCGTCGCCATCGACGAGAACGGCCTGCGCACCTCCCGGTTCGCGGAAGCGAAGCCCAAGGGCTGTGTCTTCGAGTACGTGTACCTGGCCCGCCCGGACACCGACATCGCCGGCCGGAACGTGTACCTCTCCCGGGTCGAGATGGGCCGCCGCCTGGCCAAGGAGGCCCCCGCCGAGGCCGACCTGGTCATAGCGACTCCGGAGTCCGGCACCCCGGCCGCCATCGGCTACGCCGAGGCGAGCGGGATCCCCTTCGGCGCGGGACTGGTCAAGAACGCCTACGTCGGCCGCACCTTCATCCAGCCTTCGCAGACCATCCGCCAGCTGGGCATCCGCCTGAAGCTGAACCCGCTGAAGGAAGTCATCAAGGGCAAGCGCCTGGTCGTCGTGGACGACTCGATCGTGCGCGGCAACACCCAGCGGGCCCTGGTCCGCATGCTGCGCGAGGCGGGCGCGGCCGAGGTCCACATCCGGATCTCCTCGCCGCCCGTGAAGTGGCCCTGCTTCTTCGGTATCGACTTCGCCACCCGCGCCGAGCTGATCGCCAACGGCATGAGCATCGAGGAGATCGGCACCTCGCTCGGCGCCGACTCCCTGGCGTACATCTCCATCGACGGCATGATCGAGGCGACCACGATCGCCAAGCCGAACCTGTGCCGCGCCTGCTTCGACGGCGAGTACCCGATGGAGCTCCCGGACCCCGAGCTGCTCGGCAAGCAGCTTCTGGAGACCGAGCTGGCGGCCGGTCCCGCCGCCACGGCCGCGGCCGACGCGATCCGTCGCCCGTAAGCCCCGTAGAAACCAACCCGAAAGATCCCAGGCAATGTCTGAGAGCCGTTCCACCGGTGCTTCCTACGCGGCTGCCGGAGTCGACATCGAGGCGGGCGACCGCGCCGTCGAGCTGATGAAGGAGTGGGTGAAGAAGACGCAGCGCCCCGAGGTCCTCGGCGGCCTCGGCGGGTTCGCCGGCCTCTTCGACGCCTCCGCCCTCAAGCGCTACGAGCGTCCCCTCCTCGCCTCCGCCACGGACGGCGTCGGCACCAAGGTCGACATCGCGCGCCGGCTGGGCGTCTACGACACCATCGGCCACGACCTGGTCGCCATGGTCATGGACGACATCGTGGTGTGCGGTGCCGAGCCGCTGTTCATGACCGACTACATCTGCGTCGGCAAGGTCCACCCCGAGCGGGTCGCCGCCATCGTGAAGGGCATCGCGGAGGGCTGTGTCCTGGCCGGCTGCGCGCTCGTGGGCGGCGAGACGGCCGAACACCCGGGTCTGCTGGGCGAGGACGACTTCGACGTCGCCGGCGCCGGTACGGGCGTCGTGGAGGCCGACCGGCTGCTGGGCGCGGATCGTATCCGTAAGGGTGACGCGGTGATCGCCATGGCGTCCTCCGGGCTTCACTCGAACGGGTACTCCCTGGTCCGCCACGTCCTGCTGGACCGCGCGGGCCTGGCCCTGGAGGCGGAGATCCCCGAGCTGGGCCGCACCCTCGGCGAGGAGCTGCTGGAGCCCACGAAGATCTACTCGCTGGACTGCCTGGCGCTCACCCGCACCACCGAGGTGCACGCGTTCAGCCACATCACCGGCGGCGGCCTCGCGGCCAACCTGGCCCGGGTCATCCCGGACGGGTTGCACGCGACCGTCGACCGTGCCACCTGGACCCCGGGCGCGATCTTCGACCTGGTCGGGAAGACCGGCGACGTCGAGCGCCTGGAGCTGGAGAAGACGCTCAACATGGGCGTCGGCATGATCGCGATCGTGCCGGAGGAGTCCACGGACGCGGCCCTCGCGACCCTGGCCGACCGCGGGGTCGACGCCTGGGTGGCGGGAGAGATCACGGACCGCGGCGACAAGGAGACCGGCGCCGAGCTGGTCGGAGACTACGCCGTCTGAACCTGCGGGTAGCACAGAACCCGGCCGGTGGCTGCGCCACCGGCCGGGTGAGTGCTCAGTGCAAGGTCAAGCGCCGCGACGGTGTTGTGAAGAAGAGGGACCTTCGTCCTCGTCCTCGTCGTCGTCCTCATAGAGGTCGGCGTACCGAGAATAAAGATCGTCCTCGTCATCCTCATCGTCCTCGAACGGCTCGCCGTTCGGCGGCTGGTTCGAAGTCGATGCGCCCAGTTCATTGGCCAGACGCGAGAGGTCCGTCCCACCGCTGTTGTACTTCAGCTGGCGGGCGACCTTCGTCTGCTTGGCCTTGGCCCGGCCGCGCCCCATGGCTCGACCCCCTCGGTGACGGGGCTTGACGGCCCCAGAGTCTGACACGCGTTCATGATCCGGAACGGACCCTCCGCAGAGAGGCCGGTCCGTAGGGCTTCCACGGTACCTGAGCCCGCGCCCATACGGTACGTCGCCCGCAGCACGCGCGTGTGCCCAGGACCCTCGAGGTGCCCTGTCCTCGCTGGTCAGTGGCGATTTTAACCACTTATCGGGGTACGACCCGCCGGTGGAAGTGAGAGTTCTCTCTAAGTTCCCGCCGGCGGGTACCGCTCACCTGTGCGATCGGACACCCGATCGCGGCTTCTGCACGGCCCTCAAGGCCTCGCGCGCGGCGGCTCAGCGTGTCGCGCGGGCCTCGGCCATTCGCTGCTCGGCGATCCGGTCGGCCGCGGCGGCCGGCGGAATCCCGTCTTCCTTCGCACGTGCGAAGATGGCCAGCGTGGTGTCGAAGATCTTCGCCGCCTTCGCCCTGCACCGCTCGAAGTCGAACCCGTGCAGCTCGTCGGCGACCTGGATGACCCCGCCCGCGTTCACCACGTAGTCCGGCGCGTAGAGGATCCCGCGGTCGGCGAGGTCCTTCTCCACGCCCGGGTGGGCGAGCTGGTTGTTGGCGGCGCCGCACACCACCTGGGCGGTCAGCACCGGCACGGAGAGGTCGTTCAGGGCGCCGCCGAGGGCGCAGGGGGCGTAGATGTCGAGTCCCTCGACCCGGATCAGCGCCTCCGTGTCGGCGACCGCCGTCACTCCTTCGAGGTGCTGTTCGAGGATCCGCTGGACGGCGTCCGTGCGGACGTCGGTGATCACGACCTCGGCACCCTCGTCAAGCAGGTGCCGGACCAGGTGGTGGCCGACCTTGCCGACGCCGGCGATGCCGACCTTGCGGCCGCGCAGCGAGGGGTCGCCCCACAGGTGCTGGGCGGAGGCGCGCATGCCCTGGTAGACGCCGAAGGCGGTGAGCACGGAGGAGTCGCCGGCCCCGCCGTTCTCGGGCGAGCGGCCGGTGGTCCAGCGGCACTCACGGGCCACCACGTCCATGTCGGCGACGTACGTGCCGACGTCGCAGGCGGTGACGTAGCGCCCGCCCAGCGAGGCGACCATGCGCCCGTAGGCGAGCAGCAGTTCCTCGGTCTTGTCGCGCTCCGGGTCGCCGATGATCACGGCCTTGCCGCCGCCGTGGTCCAGGCCGGCCATGGCGTTCTTGTACGACATACCGCGCGCGAGGTTGAGGGCGTCGGCGACGGCCTCCGCCTCGGTCGCGTAGGGGTAGAAGCGCGTGCCGCCGAGGGCCGGGCCCAGGGCGGTGGAGTGGATGGCGATCACGGCCTTGAGGCCGCTGGCGCGGTCCTGGCAGAGCACGACCTGCTCGTGGCCACCTTGGTCCGAGTGGAACAGGGTGTGCAGGACATCAGCAGGTGCGCCGGTTACGTCGGTCACTGTGGTGACTCCTGTGTAAATAGCGGCGGGTGGGGCGTAGCTCCCCGTGCGGGTGGCGGGGTGCTGGCATGAGCGTAGAGCCTGTGCCTTCCAGCCATCCGTGCAGTGTTCAGGATCACTCTCGAGTGCCGCTCGTGCACGCATCACCGTGCGACGATTTGCAAGGGTTTCGAGCCGGGTCCGATGGGGAGGGAGCAGGCGTGCCCAAGGTGTCCTCCGTGGTCGTCCCCTATGCCGCGTACCTGCGCGTGTACGAGCCGCTGGCCGCCTTCCCGGAGCCCGAGCGCACCCACTGGGCGCGTTACGCCCGCCGCCCCGACCGTCCCTCCTACCAGGACGAACTGCGCCGCTCCCTCGCCGACTTGCTGCCCACCCCGCCGATCCCGGTTCCGGTGCACGAGAGCAGCGACGCCTTCGTGCTGGACGTCGACGGAGTCGTCTGCGTCTGCCCCTGGCGGACCCGGCTGCGCGGCTGGCTGGCCCTGGGCGACCTGGCCGAGGAACTGCCCGCGCCGGTGCTGGACGCGGTGCTGCCGCCGGTGGTGCGCCGCCAGGCCGCCCAGGACTACGAGCGCTGGCTCGCCCGCAACCCGGACGCCCGCCCCTGGATCCGCACGGCGACCTGGCAGATCCCGCTGAACTGGTTCGTACTGGTCTCCGACGACGAGCGCCGGTACGAGAAGGCGTCCGGCGAGGTGCCGCCGATGCTGCGCTACCGGACCCCGATGGTGCAGGCCCGGCGGCGGGTGGCGCGGGCGCTGCGCACGCTGAAGGAGACCATCGAGGAGGGGCCGCTGATCGACGGCCTGGTGGACGTCGGCCGCTGGCTGGAGGAGTTCCACCCCCGCTCGCTGGTGGAGCTGGACTACGGCGGCCTGGTGCACGCGGTGCCGGCCGGCGAACTGGAGGGCGACCACTCGGCGGCGGACGTGGCCGACGGCATCGAAGCGCTGCGCCGGGGTGACGGGATGGCCGCCGGCGAGGCGTACGGGCGCCTGGTGGAGCGGTGGCGGGCGGTACGGGACCGGCGTTCCGCGAACTGAGTGACCTATGTCACGGTCAAATCGCCGCCGAAAGACGTACGGTCTACGCACTTAGATCACCTGACGGGACGTTGATCCCGATCCGGGCTTTTGTCTCAAGGGTGACGGACGGCACTTACGCGGCTCTTGCGTCTCTTGCCGCCCCTCGTGCCAAAATAGGACAAGGAGTCCGGGGGAGGACTCCGTCCGTCCAACTATGCTCCACTGTGGGCGGATTCTCCGCATTGCACTGTTTGGGGGGTCTGGTGCCTCCTGATCGCCCTGTGACTGATCGTCACAGCGGCGTGACTGTCCGCTATGGCATGGTCCATCGGCTTCCGTCGCTGATGAACACCTGGGAGGGCAATTCCATCGGTTTGGCCGACGAGGCTGGACAGATGGTGTAGTTGTAGTGCCGAGGACAAGCCGTTCGTCCTATAACCGACTCGACTCGCGTCCGCCATTTCGGGCAACGCGGGTCAAGGTGCAGAATTTAGAGGAAAGAACCGAGAAGGTTCGGTTCTCCCGAGGAGGCCGCTCATGACCGCTCGCACCCCTGATGCCGAGCCGCTGCTGACCCCGGCTGAGGTCGCCACCATGTTCCGTGTCGACCCCAAGACGGTCACGCGGTGGGCGAAGGCCGGCAAGCTCACTTCGATCCGCACGCTCGGCGGCCATCGCCGCTACCGCGAGGCTGAGGTCCGCGCTCTGCTCGCGGGCATCCCGCAGCAGCGCAGCGAAGCCTGAACAACTGAATACGGGCGAAACGGCCGGTCCCCCAACTGGTCGAAGCGCCCGAAACCCTAGCTCCGAGCGACGCGGGACCTGCCCCAACAGGGCCCACGCCCAAGCCGAAGAGAACGTTGTTGGCAGCGACACAGGGTGCGTCGTAGATCGCGCTGGACTCCGCCGGGTCCAGCGCGATCTTTTTTGTGCGCCGACGGGGGTGGGCAGGGGCCGCTGTGAGCGGCCTTGTCGGAGTCTGGGGAGGGCTGTCGGAACGGCTGTGCACCGCCTCTGAGGCAGGTGCAATTGCACATATAAAATTGACCAGTTGTAGGAGGGGGGTAAGCTCCGCCGTTTCAAAATCTCATGCGGTGACTCCCGTCACATGCCGGAGTCCTTGTTGCCTCTGGCTCGTGTGCGGTAGGGGAACCACGCCTTCCAGCGTCCCGCGTCCGGGCGGGTGTTGGGCCCGGCGTCGGTCACGCGGTGCGAGGACTTTCGTCCTCCAGGGCTTCGTCGCTCGCGTCCTGGGAGTGGGGGCCGGCGGCCATCGCCAGCCGCAGCAGGTGATGGCAGATCGGGCAGTGGCGGGTGAGGTGCCCGAAGGACGAGGCGGCCGACAGATGCGCCCTCAGCAGCGCCCGCGTCTCGTGCCTGGCCGATGCCGCCATACGCCACCTCCAGGGGCCGCACAGGGGGACGGGCCCTGGTTTCTGGGTACCGGCGGAATGTGACGTCGTCAAGGGCGCGAGCGCCTGCGCCGGGCCGCGGCCGACAAGAGAAGGGCCCTCTTCCGGGAGCCCTTCGTTCCGTTCGCTCCGTGCGGTCCCTGGCCCGACGGCCGGCGGCAAGGGGAAACCCTCATCGGTGGGGGGTGGGGGTGCCCTTCTGCGGTCCCGACGGGATGTGCTGTGTCGATTGCGGCTCCGCTGCGGGCGCGGCCTCCGGCTTGGCAGGGTGGTGCGTCAGCTGCTGATGGCAAGAGGAAAGCCCCCATCCGTGAGGATGAGGGCTTTCGTTTCTGCGGTCCTGACGGGATTTGAACCCGCGGCCTCCACCTTGACAGGGTGGCGAGCACTCCAAGCTGCTCCACAGGACCAGGTTTCGCGGCGCTCGGCTTGCTGCGTTGCGCTGCGAGAAGGACTGTACAGGAGGGTGAGGGCCCTGGTCGAACTCACCCTCTGCACCCGAGCTGCTACGGTACGGCAGCGTCGATCGCCTTCACGATCCGCTTGTCGGAGACCGGGTACGCCGTGCCCAGCGCGTGGGCGAAGTAGCTGACCCGGAGTTCCTCGATCATCCAGCGGATGTCCAGGACCGAGGACGGGACCGGCCGGCCCTGCGGGAGCTGTTCCAGGAGCCAGGCGTACTCGTCCTGCATCTCGTGGACCTTCTGCATGCGGGTGGTGTCCCGCTGCACGCCCGTCGGCATCTGCTGCAGACGCCGGTCCGCGGCCACCAGGTAGCGCATCAGGTCGGGCAGGCGTCGTATGCCCGCCCATGTCACGAAACCGGGCTTCACGAGGGCGTCCAGCTGCTTTCGGACGTCCGTCAGGTTCGCCAGCAGGACGGGGCTGCGCACGGCCTTCAGACGGCGCTCACAGGCCTGCCAGGCGGCGAGCACCTGCTGCACCTGGCCGACCGTACGGACCGTCGTGTCCACGATCTCCGCGCGCACCTTGTCGTACAGCTTCCGGTACGACTCCTCGTCCCACACCGGCCCGCCGAAGTCCGCGATCAGCTTGTCGGCCGCGGCCATCGCGCAGTCGTCGAACAGGGCCTGGACGGAGCCGTGCGGGTTGGCGGAGAGCGCCAGCTTCTGGGCGTTGCTCAGCTTCTCGGACGCGAACTTCGCCGGGTTCACCGGGATGTTGCGCAGGATGAGGCGCCGGGTGCCCTTCCACATGGCTTCCGCCTGCTCGGCCTCCGTGTCGAAGAGGCGGACCGAGACCGTGTCGCCGTCGTCCACCAGCGCCGGGTACGCCTTCACCGGCTGCCCGGCCCTGCGGGTCTCGAAGACCCGGGTGAGCGTGCCGATCGTCCAGTCCGTGAGGCCCTTGCGCTCCAGGGACTCGCCGCCCTGCCGGGAGGCGGTCGCGGCCGCGGCCTGGGAGAGGGCCTGGCGGGCCTTGGGCTTCAGCTGGAGCTTGAGCGCCTCCAGGTCCTTGTCCTCGGCCAGCTTCCGGCGCCGCTCGTCGACGATACGGAAGGTGATCTTCAGGTGGTCCGGGACCTTCGTCCAGTCGAAGTCCTCCGCCTCGAAGGGGACGCCGACCATCCGCTTGAGCTCGCGGGCCATCGTGACCGTCAGCGGCTCCTGCAGAGGCACCGCCTTCTCCAGGAACGCCTTCGCGTAGTTCGGCGCGGGCACGTAGTGGCGGCGGATCGGCTTCGGGAGCGTACGGATCAGCTCCGTCACGACCTCCTCGCGCAGACCCGGGATCTGCCAGTCGAAGCCCTCGTCGGTGACCTGGTTGAGCACCTGGAGAGGGACGTGGACGGTCACGCCGTCGGCGTCCGCACCGGGCTCGAACTGGTAGGTGACACGGAACTTCAGCGGCCCCTGATGCCAACTGTCCGGATAGTCGGCCTTGGTGACCGCCTCGGCCGACTCCCGGATGAGCATCGTCCGCTCGAAGTCCAGGAAGTCGGGCTGTTCCTGCCGCTTCTGCTTCCACCAGGAGTCGAAGTGGGCGCCGGACACCACGTGGACGGGCACTCGCTGGTCGTAGAAGTCGAACAGCGTCTCGTCGTCCACGACGATGTCCCGGCGCCGCGCCCGGTGCTCCAGCTCCTCGACCTCGCTGAGGAGTCTGCGGTTGTCGGCGAAGAACTTGTGGTGCGTGCGCCAGTCGCCTTCGACCAGCGCGTTGCGGATGAACAGCTCGCGGCTCGCCTCCGGGTCGATGCGGCCGTAGTTCACCTTGCGCTGGGCGACGATCGGGACGCCGTACAGCGTGACCTTCTCGTACGCCATGACGGCCGCCTGGTCCTTCTCCCAGTGCGGTTCGCTGTACGTCCGCTTCAGGAGGTGTCCGGCCAGCGGTTCGACCCACTCGGGCTCGATCTTCGCGTTGACCCGGGCCCAGAGTCGACTGGTCTCCACCAGCTCGGCCGACATCAGGAACTTCGGCTGCTTGCGGAACAGCGCCGAACCCGGGAAGACCGCGAACTTGGCGCTGCGGGCGCCCAGGTACTCGTTCTTGTTGCCGTCCTTCACGTCCTTCATCCCGACGTGGGAGAGGAGGCCGGCGAGGAGGGAGACGTGGACGCGGTCGCCGGGGGCGTCGTCCTCGTTGACGTGGATGCCCATCTGCTTGGCGACCGTGCGCAGCTGGGTGTAGATGTCCTGCCATTCGCGGATGCGCAGGAAGTTCAGGTACTCCTGCTTGCACATCCGCCGGAAGGAGCTGGACCCCCGCTCCTTCTGCTGCTCGCGGACGTACCGCCACAGGTTCAGGTAGGCGAGGAAGTCGCTGGTCTCGTCCTTGAAGCGGGCGTGCTGCTGGTCCGCCTGGGCCTGCTTGTCGGACGGGCGCTCGCGCGGGTCCTGGATGGACAGCGCAGCCGCGATGACCATGACCTCGCGGACACAGCCGTTCTTGTCGGCCTCCAGGACCATCCGGGCCAGGCGCGGGTCGACGGGCAGCTGGGCGAGCTTGCGGCCGGTGTCGGTGAGGCGCTTGCGGACGTCCTTCTGGGCCGGGTCCAGCGCGTGCAGCTCCTGCAGCAGCTGCACGCCGTCGCGGATGTTGCGGTGGTCCGGCGGGTCGATGAAGGGGAACTTCTCGATGTCGCCGAGGCCGGCGGCGGTCATCTGGAGGATGACGCTCGCCAGGTTCGTACGGAGGATCTCCGCGTCCGTGAACTCCGGGCGGGCGAGGAAGTCGTCCTCGCTGTACAGCCGGATGCAGATGCCGTCGGAGGTACGGCCGCAGCGGCCCTTGCGCTGGTTGGCGCTGGCCTGGGAGACCGCCTCGATGGGCAGGCGCTGGACCTTGGTGCGGTGGCTGTACCGGCTGATCCGGGCGAAGCCGGGGTCGATGACGTACTTGATCCCGGGGACGGTCAGGGACGTCTCGGCGACGTTGGTCGCCAGAACGATCCTGCGCCCGGTGTGCGGCTGGAAGACGCGATGCTGCTCGGCGTGGGAGAGCCGGGCGTAGAGCGGCAGGATCTCGGTGAAGCGGTAGTTCTTCCTGGTCAGCGCGTCGGCGGTGTCCCGGATCTCCCGCTCGCCGGAGAGGAAGACGAGGATGTCGCCCTTCCCCTCGCCCATCAGCTCCTCGACGGCGTCGGTGATGGCAGTGATCTGGTCCCGGTCGGCGTCCTCGGCGTCCTCCTCCAGGAGGGGCCGGTAGCGCACCTCCACCGGGTACGTCCGCCCGCTGACCTCGACGATCGGGGCGTCCCCGAAGTGCCGGGAGAAGCGCTCGGGATCGATGGTGGCGGAGGTGATGACGACCTTGAGATCCGGCCGCTTCGGCAGCAGCTGGGCCAGGTAGCCGAGCAGGAAGTCGATGTTGAGGGACCGCTCGTGCGCCTCGTCGATGATGATCGTGTCGTAGGCGCGCAGCTCGCGGTCGGTCTGGACCTCGGCGAGCAGGATGCCGTCCGTCATCAGCTTGATGAAGGTGGCGTCCGGGTTCACCTGGTCGGTGAAGCGGACCTTCCAGCCGACGGCCTCGCCGAGGGGAGCCCGCAGCTCGTCCGCCACCCGCTCGGCGACGGTACGGGCGGCGATACGGCGGGGCTGGGTGTGCCCGATCATGCCCCTGACCCCGCGCCCCAGTTCGAGACAGATCTTCGGGATCTGCGTCGTCTTCCCGGACCCGGTCTCACCGGCGACGATGACGACCTGGTGATCGCGGATGGCGGCCGCGATCTCGTCCTTCTTCTGGCTGACGGGCAGCTGCTCGGGGTAGCCGATGGCGGGCAGGCGGGTACGCCGCTCCTCCATCCGTGCCTCGGCCTTCGCGACCTCGGCCTCGATCTCGGCGAGGACGGCGGCGCGGGCCTCGGGCTTACGGATCTTGCGCGCACCCTCGAGCCGCCGGCCGAGGCGGTGCGCGTCGCGCAGCGACAGCTCGGTCAGGCGGGGGGCGAGGGCGCCGAGGGCGGGGGCTGGGTGCGTAGACATACGCGATCCAGGATCTCACCTCGGGGAAATCACTGGCGAACGATTTGCGCGGGGCCGCTCAGGGCGTGCGCTGAGCGGGTGGCGCCGCCTCGGTGCGTTGCCGGCTCGGTCCCTCGCCGAGGGCGATCGACCTGGCGGTGTTGGAGATGGCCTTGATGCCCAGGTAGGCGGTGGTCATGCTGCTCACCGCGGTGAAGGCGGCGGTCAGCACGCCGACGATCACGGCCTTGTCCCCGTCGAGCCGCCACACCCCGAAGATCGCGACTCCGGCGATGGCGAGATTGCTGATGACGACCGCGAGCAGCCCGTACCGCGCCCGGTCCTTCTCCAACTCGGTGTCCCGAATGGCTCTGACCTCGTCCCGGCTCATCGTCCCCGCCCCCCGGCATGTACGCGTCGATCAGCCAGAACGTAGCGCCGTGCGGCCTCCGTGCCAAGCGGTCCGCCTCCGACGAAGGCCCCGTCGGGAGGGCGGTTCACTTCGAGTTCGTACAACCGTTGGTCCACGTTGCCGGTCTGAGCCGGCGATCGGATCACTTCCGGTCGCCGATCCGCCGAAGGAGCACCGTGCCGCGACCTCTGCCCCGCAACGCGATACGTGCGCTGCGCGTGAGCGCCACCGCGACCGCAGCGGGGCTGCTGGCCCTCGGCACGCCCGCTCCCGGCCAGGCCGCCGAGGCCGCGCCGTCGCTGGAGTTCACCCACGGCCTGGGCGACAAGCCGGTCGAGGCGAAGCCGTACGGGACCTACAGCGGCCCCGTTCATGTGCACGCGCGCAACACCGGCTCCCAGGAGCTGAAGGACTTCACGGTGACGATCGACGCCACGGCCCTCAAGGGCCAGATGAAGCTGTCGGCCTCCCCGGCCTGCGTCGAGAAGCAGCAGTTGCTCTTCACCTGTGACGGCGAGAAATTGAACGAGGGCAGACCGCTCGCGCCGGGCGGTCTCCTGCGCGCGCCCGGCGTGGACGTCATGTCGCTCGCGGACGCGCGGCCCGGCTTCACCGGCGAGGTCCGGGTCTTCGGCGAGGCGGGCGGCGTCCTGCTCGGGGAGACGACGTTCAAGGCCGCCGTGGCGGACATGGGCCCGCTCATCGACCGGGACGACTCCTCCGACACCAGGACGAAGCCCGGCGCGACACTGCGCCCCGCGATCGGTTTCACGCACTTCAGTCCCCGGCCCCTGAAGGGCGTCCACATCGGTATCCGCCTGTCCCAGGGGCTCTCGTACGCCGAGGAGTTCAGCAACTGCGAGTACGGCGACCGGGACGACTACGGCGTGGGGGCGCGCTGCTACGTCGAGACTCCCGTCGAGCCCGGCGGCTCCTACGACCTCGACCGGCTCTCGTTGAAGGTCGGCGACACCGCGCTGCACGAGTCGTGGCACCTGCACGTGAACGAAACGGCCGAGGGCTACGAGTACCTGAAGCTCACCGACGTCCACCGCGGCACCGGACGGAAGCTGAGACTCGTCCCGCGCGCCGCCGGCCCCGGGGTGCTGGACGAGGAGGATTCCAGCGAGGCGTCCGATCGGGTCACTGTGGCCAACGCCATGGACTACGAAGCGGTGGGGGCCACCGTCCACGGCAAGGCCGGTCAGGTGGTCAAGGCCGAGCTGGGCATCCGGAACAACGGACCCGCCACCATCCGGAACTGGATGGGCGAACCTGGCGACGGCGCCACCTCCTCGATCGCGGTGGTGATCCCGCCCGGTACGACGGCGGTGAAGGCCCCGGACGGGTGCACACCCGTGGGCGCGTCCGGCGCCAGGCGTTACACCTGCTCCCAGGACCTCGAGGACTCCTACTTCGAGGCGAAGGAACTCACGCCCTTCGTCTTCGAACTGCGCATAGACACGCCCGGCGACCTCGCCCCGGGTTCGATCAAGGCGTCGCGTCCGTACGAGGACGACGACGTCAGGAACAACACCGCGGCGATCACGGTGACCTTCGACGGCAAGCCGGCCGGCACCGCAGAGGGCTCCACGGCCGGCAGCGGGCCGGGCGCCCTGCTCCGGTACGCGGCTGCCGCGGGCGTGGCCCTGGCTGCGAGCGCCACGCTGTTCGCCGTCGTACGCCGCCGCAAGGCGCACTGAGGGACCTTGCGGCGGCAACGAAAACACCCCCTCCGGAAGCTCCCGGAGGGGGTGTTTGCCCTGGTAGGGCGGTTGTGGCTGGGGCCGGGGTCGAACCGGCGACCTATCGCTTTTCAGGCGATCGCTCGTACCAACTGAGCTACCCAGCCACGAGGCTTCCGAGGAAACCTCAGCGGTCCTGACGGGATTTGAACCCGCGGCCTCCACCTTGACAGGGTGGCGAGCACTCCAAACTGCTCCACAGGACCAAGCTCTGTGTGCAACAGTGTTGCACACGATCTTGCGTGCCCCCAACGGGATTCGAACCCGTGCTACCGCCTTGAAAGGGCGGCGTCCTAGGCCGCTAGACGATGAGGGCTATCGGCCCGCCTGGGCGCTTCTCAGCGCGTCGGGGACGTGAGAAGCATATGGGATGGCGGGGAGGATCGCCAAAACGGTTTACGGCGAGGAGGGCGAAGGGGTCGTCGGGGACGGGGTGGCGCCCGGGAGGTTCTCCGCGGGCAGGTGGCGGCTGACCTCCGCCGTGGTCAGGCCGAGGCCGCCCAGCCTGATCTCGTCCCAGGCCTGGAGGCGGCGGCCGGCGCGGTCGAAGTAGAGGATCGAGGCCTCGATCGGGTCGGGGTACCGGCCCTCCACCGCGCGCAGGCCGCTGCCGCCCGTCGAGCCCTCGACGCGCAGCCGGGTGCCGTACTTCATGACCTCCGTGCTCTCGCGGTGGAGGTGGCCCGCCAGGACCAGGGGCACCTCGCCGTCGGTCTCCCGGGCCGCGGAGGGTTCGTGCGCGACGGCCACGTCGACCGGGGTGCCGGCCGCCCGCTGGTCGCGCAGGGCCGTCGCCAGGCGGTCGCCCGCCAGCTGCTCGGCCGCGTCCCCGCCGGGGGCCGTCGAGCGGTCGGGGGTGAACTGAGGGTCGCCGATGCCCGCGAAGCGCAGGCCCGCGATCGTCTCCGCCCGGCCGTCGTCCAGGACGTGGACGTTCCGCAGGCGCTGCAGGTAGCGCTGGGTGGTCCGGGAGTCGTGGTTGCCGCGGACCCAGACGTACGGCACGCCCAGGTCCCCGATCGGGTCCAGGAAGCCGTTCTCCGCCGCCGTACCGTGATCCATCGTGTCGCCGGAGTCGACGATCACGTTCACCCGGTACTGCTCCACCAGC
>NZ_JBEXYL010000076.1:0-40818 GCF_040630895.1 Streptomyces sp. NPDC005728 | reverse complement strand
CCTGCGGTTCCGGCAGGTGAACGCGCTGCCCGAGGACGACAAGGAGATGCGGCGCCGGCTGCGGGACGCAGCCCGCGAGGCCTGGTGCGTGAACGTCGTCGTGCACGAGGCGATGACCCCGGACGAGCACGGCAGGCTCCCGCTGGCACGGCTGCTGCCGCCGGGGCTGCGGCACCGCGTGGTGGAGCACCGGGCAGCGCCGCAGCAGCTGCGCGCCGTCAACTGGGCGCTGAAGGTCCTCGGCGTCGAGGTGCCGCGCGGCGGCGCCGTGGTGCTGCCCCCGGACCCGGCGCCGGCCGGCTACGACGGCGGGGAGCACAGCGTGCGCTCCGTCTTCCTCGACGGCTCCGAGCCGGCCGAACTCGTCGCGGCCCTGCGGCACTTCGCCGCCCTGCCGCACCCTCTGCCGCAGGGCGCCGAGGAGGCGCTGACCGACCTGCGCGAGAACTGGACCCTGCTGACCCTCCAGGAGGAGCTGGAGCGCGAGAGGCGGCTCGTCGCCATGTACGCCGATGCTCTGGAGGCCATGACGAAGTCCCGGGACCTCTACCGGGACGCCGCCGAGCAGGCCCACCAGGCCCTGGCCGCCTACCGCGACACGCCCGCTCCGCCCGCCCTGCCGCACCAGCAGCAGCGGCCCGGCACCCGAGCGCCCTCTCCGCTGCAGCAGTTGACACGGACCTTCGAACGGCTGAAGTTCACCCCGAAGGGTTCGCGCCCGGACACCCCGCCCGGTGGCGACGGCACGAACACCACGGACCCGGCGTGAGCCGCGGAGGAAGGGAGGCCGCGTGGATTCCACGACGACCCTGCTGGTGATCGCCGCCGTCGTCGCGGCACTGCTGCTGGCCGTCGCCGTCGGCCTGCTGGTCCGCCTGGTGCGCGCCCGGCGCGTCCTGCAGCGGGCCGGTCTGCCCACGGGACCGCGCTGGGTGTTCTGGGGCGCCGTCCTGTATCTGGTCCTGCCCGCGGACCTGCTGCCCGACCCGGTCTACCTGGACGACATCGCCGTCCTCCTGCTCGCCCTGCGCAGCCTGCGGAGCGCTCGCGCCCTGCCGCCCGGGCCCACGGAGTCCTGAACCTCCCCCGCGTGCACGCCGGTAGCCGCACGATGAACGGTGCAGCCCACGTTCACCGGGATCCCGGACCGGCCGACAGCCCCTGATGTCGCCGTGGTCGTCCATGTGGTCGTTGATGTGATGCGCGCGTTCACCGTGTCCGCCCGGGCGTTCCGGCGCGGCGCGCAGAAGATCGTCTTCGCCGGTCCGCAGCAGGAGGCACGGGCACCGTAGGCCCGCCACCCGGGGCGGCCGGCCTTCCGTGACGGTCCGCCGGTGCCGGGGTTCGACCGGGCCAACTCGCCCGCGCGGCTGCGCTCGCTCGATGTGCGGGGCCGTACGGTCGTGCAGAAGACCACCGCCGGAACGGCCGGGGCGCCGGCGGGTCGCGGACGCGCGGCTGCTGCTGTGCCCGAGCTTCGTGGTGGCCGGGGCCACCGCCGAGGTGCCGCGCCGCGCCCGGCCGGAATCGGTGGCCTTCGGCGTCATGAGGGGCGGCGGGCGCGCCGAGGAGGACCTGGCCTGCGCCCAGTGCATCGCGAGCCGCGCCGGGTCGGCCACCGCCGATCCCGGGCCGTACCGGGAACGGGCCCGGCACTCCGGCACCCGGAGTCGTCCGGCGCGCATGGGAAAGCGTCCACCCCCAGGACAAGGCGATGTACCTGGAGGCGGACACCTTCCCGTTCACCATGATCGCCGCCCACACGGACGGCCACCAGGCACTGCGCCCGGCGGACATGGCCACGGCAGTCCGACTCAGCGCCCGTCGGTGATGCGGGCGAGCACCGCCCCGAGGGTGGCGAGCAGCACCGCGAGGGCCGCGAGAGCGGCGGCCGCTGCCGCCGTACCGGCCAGCCAGGGCGGGGCGAGGGTCGCAGCCTGGAGTCCGGCCGGGTCCGGCAGACCGAACCGGCCGACGAGCACGTGCCCCGCGGCGAGCGCCGCCGTGACCACCAGCGTCACGGCGGCAGCCGCCAGCCGTGCCGGCACGGCCCGCTCCGGCAGCGCGAGGGCCAGGACCACGCAGAGGACCGCGGCGAGGAAAGTCGCCTGCAGGACCGGCGGGGACAGGCTGGTCCAGTAGCGCGGCGTGTGGGCCACTCCGCAGAGGAGCACCAGCAGGGCAGCGGCGCGGGCGAGCCAGGCCGGCGCATTGGGGGACCCGCCGCCCGGGATGCGATCACCGGTCTGCACGAGCCGCGGGCGACCCAGGTCCGAGACCGGAACGACGGGCGCGGGCGGCGTGTAGGCCAGCGGTGGGACCACCGGCACGGGCGGTACGT
Source organism: Streptomyces sp. NPDC005728 (assembly GCF_040630895.1). Taxonomy (NCBI): domain Bacteria; kingdom Bacillati; phylum Actinomycetota; class Actinomycetes; order Kitasatosporales; family Streptomycetaceae; genus Streptomyces; species Streptomyces sp. NPDC005728. Next base: position 38,477 of record NZ_JBEXYL010000076.1, on the reverse strand, counting down.
CGAGGGGTTCGGGGACCGTCGGCTCGGGCGGTGCCGTCTCGGTGGCGGTCCGGTCGGCGGCGAGGCGGGCGATCAGGTCGGCGAGTTCCTCGACGGGGCGCCCGACGGCCATCGCCTCGGCCGCCGCACGCCCGCAGTGGGGCCCCGCGGGAGTACGGTGCAGCAGTTCCACCAGCCGGGTGACGTCCTCCAGCGGGCGGCTCTCGGCGGCGGCGCGGATCGCCTCGTCGGCGCTGCCGGCGTCCCGGGACGCCCCGGTGAGGAGGGTGACCAGAAGGGCGACGTCCTCGACGGACCGGTCGACTCCGGCCGCACGCAGCGCGTCGTCCCTGGTCCGGGCGTGGTCGGGCGTGCTCTCCAACAGGCCGATGAGCCGGACGACGTCGTCCAGCGGACGGTCGGCCACGGCCGTGTGGACCAGGCCGTGCAGCAGATCGTCGTACAGCTCTTCCTCGTGCGGAGCCCCGAGACTCTCCTGCGGGGGCGGCTCGGGCCGGCATTCGGGGTCGGGGGACGCAGGGGCGGCTCCTGTGGGGGCCGGTGCGGCGGATATGACGGCGCAGTCGTCGGGACGGGGGGACGAAGAAATGGTCATCTGGGCTCCAGTGGATGGGTGCGGCGACACCGGCGCCCCCGCGCGCGGCTCGCCGCGTGACGACGTCCACTACCTCGCAGCGTTACGACGTCCATTAGTAAGAGCGCGTCCGGGGTCCCGCCACCCGGCTGAGGCAGAGGTGTGAGGCGGAGCCGCAGCCCGGCCCTCTTTGCCCGCCCACGTGCGTTTCGCCACCGAGGTGGCGCATTCTTGTGTCATCCACGCGGCGGCACGGGACGAGGAAGGGCCCATGGCTGGGAGCGGGGAACAGGCGGTCCGCACACGGGCGCGGCTGGCTGCGCTGCTGGTAGACGCCTCGACCGGGGCGCTCGGCGCGGCCGGCGGGCGCGTGGCCGGTGTCTATATGCGCTCCAGCACCCCCGGGCTGCTGCGCCTCGCGGTGCTCGTGGGGCTGCCCGGCCCGCTGTTCAGGCCCTGGTGGCGGCTGCACCTCGGGCGGCCCTTCCCGGCGGCCGACGCCTATCGGCTCGGCGTGCAGGTGGTGCTGCCGAACGCCACCGAGACCGCGCGCCGCTATCCCCAGTTCGCGGCCGGTCTGCCCTTCGCGTTCGGGTCGGTGTACGTGCCCGTACCGGGCGGGGCCGAGCCCCTGGGTGTGCTCACGGTGCTGCGCCCCTCCACCTCGGGCACCGCGGACGAACTGCTCGACCGGGAACTGCTCGGGCGGCTGGCCGAGGGACTGGGCGCCGAACTGCTCGGCCTCGCCGACGGGGAGGAGGCGGTACTCGTCTGGGACGGGGAGCCGCTGTGCGTGGGGCCGCCCACCATCCGGCCCGCGGAGGCCCGCGTGGGGCGGTTCACCTGGGATCCGGCGACCTCGTCGGTGCACGCGGACGACCGGCTGCACGCGCTGCTCGGTCTGGTTCCGGGCGAGCTGGAGGGCACCGGCCCGGCCCTCGCCAACGCCCTCTCCCCCTCCGACGCCCACCGGATCCTGGCCGCGCTGCACGAGACCGCCGCCGGAAAGCCGCCGGCCGCGCCCCTGAGCATGCGCTCGCCGGAAGGCTCCCCACGGCTGCTGGACCTGTCCCCGGCTCCGGAGCCCGGCCCGGCGTCCCCGGTCTCCGGAATCGTCGTCGACCCCGGTCCGGCCGCCTCGGCGGACGGCGCGGCCGACCTGCTGCCGCAAGGGGTCTTCTGCCTGGACCGGCTCGGCACGATCGTGTACGTCAACACGGCCGCCGCACGCCTGGCGGGGCGGGAGCAGGCATGGCTGCTCGGCCGTCCGCTGTGGGAGGCGATGCCGTGGCTGATCAGGCCGCCGTACGACGACCATCTGCGCAGCGCGCTGCTGTCGAACGAACCGCTGCACGTCCACGTCCGGCCGCCGGCCTCCGCCCGTGCGGGGCCCGGTGCGGGTGACTGCTTCGCCCTGTCCGTCCACCCCGGTGCCGACATCCTCACCTGCACACTCGTCCCGGCCAGCCGCGTGGACGCCCCGGCGGAGCCCGCCCCCGACGCCCTCGCCATGGCCGACCTGCACATTCCGGAGGACGCGGCGGTCGGCGACGCCTCGCTGACGCCGCTGTACCGGCCGATCGCCCTCGCCATCGCGCTGACGGACGCAGTGACGGCCCGGCAGGTGTCGGCGGTCGTCATGCAGGAGCTGCTGCCCGCGTTCGGCGGCCGCCGCCTGGCCATCTACCTGCTCCAGGAGCGGCACCTGTATCTGGCCTGGGAGACCGGCTTCCCGCAGGGCTTCCTCGCCCCCTTCGACGGTGTCGGCCTCGACGCGCACCTGCCCGGCGTGGAGACCCTCACCACCGGCCGTCCGATCTTCTTCGAGTCGATGCAGCAGCTGGCGGCCACCTACCCGGGGATACCGATGGACGCCGAGGAGGGGGCCCGCGCCTTCCTGCCCCTCATCGCCTCCGGCCGGCCGGTCGGCTCCTGCATCCTCGGCTTCGACCGGTCGCGCAGCCTCAGCACGGAGGAGCGTACGGTCCTCACCGCGCTCGCCGGGCTGATCGCGCACGCGATGGAGAAGGCGCAGCGCTACGACAGCGAGGCCGCGCTCGCCCGAGGCCTCCAGCAGGCCCTGCTGCCCCGGCGGTTGTCGGCGCATCCGCAGGTGGAGACAGCCGGCCGCTATCTCCCGGGCACCCAGGGCATGGACGTGGGCGGGGACTGGTACGACGTCGTCGAGGCCGGCGCCGGGCTGGCGCTGGTCATCGGCGATGTGCAGGGGCACGGGGTGCAGGCGGCGGCCACGATGGGCCAGCTGCGCAGCGCCGTGCGCGCCTTCGCGCTCGGCGACCGGCCGCCCGACGAGGTGATGAGCGGCACGAACCGCCTGCTCATCGACCTCGACCCGGGCCAGTTCGCCAGCTGCTGCTACCTCCGCCTCGACCCGGCCACGGGGCACGCCCAGGTCGCCCGGGCGGGGCATCCGCCGCCGCTGCTGCGCTGCCCCGACGGCCGCACCCGGGTCCTGGACCTCCCGGGCGGTGTCGTCCTCGGGGTGGATCCGCACGCCCAGTACCCGGTGGCCGAGCTGCGGTTGGAGCCGGACGCGATCCTCGCCCTGTACACCGACGGACTCGTGGAGCGGCCCGGCGCCGACATCGACGAGGGCATCGACGCGCTGCGCCTCGCGCTGGCGAAGGCGGGCGGCGCCGCCGGCCGGCGCGGCGGGCGGTCCCTGGCCGGGGTCGCAGACCGGCTCACCGCCACCGCCCGGCACACCACCGACCGCCCGGACGACATGGCGCTGCTCCTCGCCACCCGCCGCCCCGCGCACCGGAGATGACCGGGGCAAGCCGCCGTGGGCGGCGGCCGTCACCTCGGGCAACGCCCTCGCCTGACGGGGCCGGGCAGTGTAGACATGGGCTCATGGTCCGACTGCCCGGCCGGCCCGAGACGCGGCCGCCCCGTCCCTTCGGGTACCCGCGCGCGGCGCAGGGCCCCCGGTCGGACGCGGAAGGTGCGCGCGGCGACCGGCCGGGGGTGCTGCGATCGGCGATGACCGGACGCAGCGTCGCCGGACAAGTGTTCGTCCTCCAGGTGGTGATCGTGCTGCTCCTGGTCGTGTCGGCCGTGGTGGCACAGGTGCTCCAGGTGCGGCACGACAGCAGCCTGGAGGCCCGCAACCGCTCCCTCGCCGTCGCGGAGACGTTCGCCAACGCGCCCGGCACGGCGGCCGCGCTGCGCGCCCCGGACCCGACGTCCATCCTCCAGCCGAAGGCCGAGGCCGCCCGCCAGGGGTCCGGCGTGGACTTCATCACCGTGATGAACACCGACGGCATCCGCTACACGCACCCCAAACCGGACCGCATCGGCAAGAAGTTCGTCGGGACCATCGGGCCGGCCGTGGCCGGCGGCACGGTCGTCGAGGAGGTCAACGGGACGATCGGCCCTCTGGTGCAGGTCGTGGTGCCGGTGAAGGACGCCGGCGGCAAGGTGGTGGGCCTGGTGTCGGCCGGGATCACCACCGCGCACGTGGGCGGTGCCGCCGATCAGCAACTGCCCCTGCTGCTCGCGGCGGCCGCCGCGGCCCTCGTGCTGGCCACCGCGGGCACGGCCCTGGTCAGCCGACGGCTGCTGCGGCAGACGCACGGCCTCGGCCCGTCCGAGATGACGCGGATGTACGAGCACCACGACGCGGTGCTGCACGCCGTCCGGGAGGGCGTGCTCATCGTCGGCGGCGACGGCCTGCTGCTGCTCGCCAACGACGAGGCGCAGCGCCTGCTGGACCTGCCCGAGGAGGCCGAGCAGCGGCATGTGCTGGAGCTGGGTCTGGACGACCAGACGGCCGGGCTGCTCGCGTCCGGGCGGGTCGCCACGGACGAGGTGCATCTGGTCAAGGACCGGCTGCTGGCCGTCAACCAGCGCCCCACCGACATGCGCGGCGGGCCGCCCGGCAGCGTCACCACGCTGCGCGACTCCACCGAGCTGCGCGCCCTCTCGGGCCGCGCGGAGGTGGCACGCGAGCGCCTGAACATGCTGTACGACGCCGGGGTGGGCATCGGCACCAGCCTGGACGTGTCGCGCACGGCGGAGGAGCTGGCAGAGCTGGCCGTGCCCCGGTTCGCGGACTTCGTCACCGTGGACCTGTTCGACGCGGTGCTGCACGGGGAGGAGCCGAAGCCGGGGACCGCGCTGCGCCGGGCGGCGTGCAGCGGCATCGGCAAGGGCGCTCCGCTGTATCCGGTGGGCGAGCGCATCCGGTTCGTGGCGACCTCGCCGCAGGCCCGGTCCCTGACCACCGGGCAGTCCGTCGTCGAGCCCGTGCTGCGCGAGGCGCCCGGCTGGCTCGCGCAGGACCTGGAGCGCACCGGGCAGGTCGTGGACTACGGCATCCACTCGCTGATCATCGTGCCGCTGCGGGCGGGCAACCTGGTCCTCGGTCTGGCCAACTTCTGGCGTTCGGAGAAGCCGCAGCCTTTCGACGCCGAGGAGTTGGCGCTCGCCGAGGAACTGGCCGCGCGGGCCGCCGTGTCCATCGACAACGCCCGCCGCTACACCCGTGAGCACAGCATGGCGGTGACGCTCCAGCGCAGTCTGCTGCCGCGCTCCCTGCCCGAGCAGGGCGCCCTGGAGATCGCCTACCGCTATCTGCCGGCGCAGGCGGGGGTGGGCGGCGACTGGTTCGACGTGCTGCCGCTGTCCGGCGCCCGGGTGGCGCTGGTGGTGGGCGACGTGGTGGGGCACGGGCTGCACGCGGCGGCCACGATGGGACGCCTGCGTACGGCGGTGCACAACTTCTCCGCGCTGGATCTGCCGCCCGACGAACTCCTCGGCCTGCTGGACGAGCTGGTGGTCCGTATCGACCAGGACGAAACCCCGGCCGACGGCGCCGCGGTCACCGGCGCGACCTGTCTGTACGCGGTGTACGACCCGGTGTCCCGGCGGTGCACGATCGCCCGGGCCGGACATCCGCCGCCCGCGCTGGTGCACCCGGACGGCAGCGTGGAGTTCCCGGACGTGCCCGCCGGACCCCCGCTGGGCGTCGGCGGACTGCCGTTCGAGACAGCCGACCTGGAACTGGCAGAGGGCAGCCGGCTGGTGCTCTACACCGACGGTCTCGTGGAGGACCGGGACCGGGACATCGACGTCGGCCTGGAGCTGCTGCGCGACTCCCTCGGCCGCGCGCCCGGCGCCTCGCCCGAGGACACCTGCCGTACGGTGCTGGACCGTCTCCCGAACCGGCCCAGCGACGACGTCGCGCTGATCGTGGCCCGCACCCGTGTTCTCGGCGCCGACCGGGTCAGCGAGTGGCAGGTGCCGTCCGATCCTGCGGCCGTCTCGGACGTACGGGCCTCGGTCACCCGGCAGCTGGCCGAATGGGGCCTGGACGAGCTGGCATTCACCACGGAGCTGATCCTGAGCGAGCTGGTCACCAACGCCATCCGCTACGGGCGCGGCCCGATCGGCGTGCGGCTGCTGCGCGACCGGACGCTGATCTGCGAGGTCTCCGACCGCAGCACGACCTCGCCGCATCTGCGGTACGCGGCGAGCACCGACGAGGGTGGCCGGGGCCTGTTCCTGGTGGCCCAGCTCGCCGACCACTGGGGCACCCGCTACACGCCCGACGGCAAGATCATCTGGGCGGAGCAGCCGCTGCCCTGAGCACCCGCGCGGAAATGTGTTGAGGACACATCAGGCCCGCTGTGATGATCTTGTCATGTTCTCGCGCAGGAATCGCCGACCGAAGTCCCCCGAACTCCTCAAAGCCTGGGAATGCCTGGATTCCGGTGATGTCCCCGGCGCCCTGCGGCAGTTGCGGGCGGCCGGGGAGGAACAGCCGCTCGGCGAGGTGGCACTGGTGGTGGCGCGGGCTGCGGCAGCGGCGGGCTTCGACGACCTGGCTCGGACGGCCGGCGCCTTGGCCGCAGGCCCCGGACAGCCGCGTGCGCTCTTCGACTTCGGGTACGCGTGCGTCGAGCGCGGGGTGTCGTACCTGGCGATTCCGCCCCTGCGGGAGACCCTGCGGCACAGCCCGGGGTCGCGGGTGGTGCTGCGTGAGCTGGTCTCGGCGTACGAGGACGAGGGCCGGCACCGGGAGGCGGTGACGGAACTGACGCGGTTCGACGGCGGGTTGGAGGACTGGCCGGACCGCTATCTGCTGGTGTTCAACGCGATCATGGCGGGCGATCTGGCCGTCGCCCGACGCGAGCACGCGCTGCTGTCCGATCCGGAGGACGACCGGTGGCAGCCCACGCGCGACCGGCAGAGCCGCATGCTCGCGCGTGCGGCCGACGCGGAGCGGGCGGGCGCGCTGGACCCGGCCGATCTGCGCGGCTGGCAGTACGTGATCGGCGGCACGGTCCTCGGCACGCTCTCCCCGTACGGCTTCGAGGCGGGGATGACCGGCCGGTACGCCTGGCTGCAGGACGGCCCGCAGCTGTGCCTGCGGGGCCTGCTGCGGCTGCGGACGCTGCTGGCGGCTGCCGAGGTGCGGCCGCGGTCGGTGTCCCTGTTGCCCGACCGCGACTCGCGGATTCTGGGCCTGGCCGCGGCCGAGGTGCTGGACCTGCCGGCCGAGCCGTTCGCGCCCGGTCGCGAGGACACGGTCGTCGTGGCGTACGACCTGAACGGCCTGGCGGCCCACGAGGACGGCCCGGAGATCACCGGACAGCTTCTCGAGCGCATTCCCGGGCAGGTGCTGCACGAGCACGCGAGCTGCTGGACGGACGCGCCCGCCGTCACCGCGGACAGCGTCGGCCTGTTGCACCAGTCGGCGGTGGCGCCCTGGGACCGGCAGCTGCGCCAGGGCGGCGACGGCGGGGTCGAACAGGGGCCGTCGGACGACCGCCCGGAGGCGGAGATCGCCGCCCGGATCACCGGGGCCGACCCGGCCGCCGACGACGGGGACGGCGAGGGCCCGGCGGATCCGGACGAGGCGTTCGCGGCGTTCGCCTCGGCCGTGCGGGGCACCTGGCTGAACGGCGAGCGCACCCGCCTGGCCTCCGTCGGGCCGGTCCCGAGTTCCCGGTTCGCCTGAGCGAGGCGGCCACGAGCCGCCGTCGGCCCGGGGTCTCAGCCGAGGGCCCGGTCCAGGTTGAACGCGGCACTGATGAGGGACAGGTGGGTGAACGCCTGCGGGAAGTTGCCCTGTTGCTCGCCGGTGCGGCCGATCTCCTCGGCGTACAGGCCGAGATGGTTGGCGTAGGTGAGCATCTTCTCGAAGGCCAGCCGGGCCTCGTCGAGCCGGCCGGCCCGGACCAGTGCCTCGACGTACCAGAAGGAGCAGATCGAGAAGGTGCCCTCGTCGCCGCGCAGCCCGTCGGGGCTGACCTGCGGGTCGTAGCGGTAGACGAGGGAGTCGGAGACCAGGTCCTCGGTGAGGGCGTCCAGGGTGGACAGCCACTTCGGGTCGGTCGGCGCGATGAACTTGGCCAGCGGCATCATCAGCACCGAGGCGTCGAGGACGTCGGCGTTCTCGTACTGCACGAAGGCGCCCCGGCGCTCCGACCAGCCGCGGTCCATGATCCGCCGGTAGATGGTGTCCCGGGCCTGGCGCCAGCGCCGGTGGTCGGCGGGCAGCCCTCGGTGGGTGGCGAGGCGGATGGCCCGCTCGATCGCGACCCAGCACATCAGCCGCGAGTACAGGAAGTTCTTGCGGCCGCCGCGGGTCTCCCACACGCCCTCGTCGGGCTGGTCCCAGTGGTCGCAGACCCAGTCGACCAGCTGACACAGATCGTCCCACTGGCTGCTGGAGATGGGCTCCGCCCACTTGTCGTAGAGGTAGATGGAGTCGATCAGGGCGCCGTAGATGTCCAGCTGGAGCTGGTCGGCGGCGGCGTTGCCGACCCGGACCGGCGCGGAGCCCAGGTATCCCTCCAGGTGGGGCAGCTCGCGTTCGGGCAGTTCGGCGCGGCCGTCGATGCCGTACATGATCTGCAGCGGTCCGGAGGCGGCGCCGTCGCCGGGGCTGATGTGTGTGGTCAGGAACTTCATGAAGGCCGCGGCCTCACCGCTGAAGCCGAGCCTGAGCAGCGCGTAGACGGCGAAGGCGGCGTCGCGGACCCACACGTACCGGTAGTCCCAGTTCCGCTCGCCGCCGAGCTGCTCGGGCAGGCTGGTGGTGGGCGCGGCGACGATGGCGCCGGTGGGGGCGTAGGTGAGCAGCTTGAGGGTGAGGGCGGAGCGGTGCACCATCTCGCGCCAGCGGCCCCGGTAGCGGGACTGGTGCAGCCAGCTCCGCCAGTAGGTGACGGTGGCGTTGAACTCGTTCTCTGCCTCGGCGTGGGGGCAGCCGCGGGGCATCACCTGTTCGCCGAGCTGGTCGAGAGCGAACACCGCCGTCTCGCCCTCGCTCAGCTTGAAGTCGGCCCACGCGTCGCGGCTGTCGGTCTCCATCGTGACGGTGGAGGTGAGCGCCAGGGAACGCTCCGGGGACTCGAAGAAGACCATGCCGTCCAGGGAGCGCAGGGTGTGCGGGTCGGCGCCGTAGTTGAAGCGCGGGGCGATCAGGGCCCGGAAGGGCACGGTGCCGCGGACGCACACCACGCGCCGGATCAGCCGGTGCCGGCTCACCTCGCCCGACTTGTCGCAGCAGACGGGCATGAAGTCCTGCACCTCCCCGACGCCGTCCTCCGTGAAGAAGCGGGTGATCAGCACGTTGGTGTCGGGGAAGTAGAACTGCTTGGTGCGCGCCCGCACGGCGGCTGCCAGCTCGAAGCGGCCGCCGCGTTCGGCGTCGAGGATCGCCGCGAAGACGCTGGGAGAATCGAAGGAGGGGCAGCAGTACCAGTCGATCGTGCCGTTGGTGCCGACCAGGGCGACACTGCGCAGGTCGCCGATGAGGCCGTGCTCGGCGATCGGCAGGTAGCGGGGGCTCCCGGACAAGTCCTGCTGGAAAGGCATCTCGGCCATCGCTCAGGCCTCCCGGTACGGAGTGCGGGCTGCCTTCCAGCTTAGGGCCGAGTGCTTCCCGCCGGGGTGGGCAGGCGCTCCTCGTCCGGCCCGGACGCGCCCTCGGGATGCAGGGTGCGCCGAGGCGGGCAATGGTGAGAGGGTGCCCCGTTCGGCGGCACCGGCACGGATGCGGTCATCCGGACCGAGGAGGAGGCATCATGTCGACATCCACACCCGAAGAGTCCCGGTCGTCCGAAGACCACTGCACCCCGGACGCCCTGCTCCACTCCGCACCCGCGCGGGTCACACCGGAGGACCTGGTGATGGCGGCGGGCAGGGACGTCACTCCGGCCACCCTCGACTGGGCGCGCCGCAAGCTGGAGACCGAGGGCCCGGCAGCCGTCGAGAAGCTGCTGCCCTAGGGCGGTCCGGGAAACGCCGAGACAGCAACGGGGAGGCGCCGGGCAGCGGCGCGCGCACCGCTCAGGTGGGGGCGGGCCTGCCCGGCGCACACGTCTGCCCGCGGACCTGGGTTGCGACCCCTTTCGTACGGGCGTTACCTGGAAGTACCCGGCGGTGAAGCGAGCGCAGGGGGCCACGGCACAGTCCGAGGTCCCGCCTTTCTTGTGCGCGCCCCCCGGAAGCGGCTCCGCCTCGCCGCCGTCGTCCAGCGCTCGACGCGGAGGTGATCCAGGTGAAAGCGGTTGTCTACGAGAAGCCTTTCAGCGTGACGGTGAGAGACGTCGACGACCCGCAGATCCAGCATCCGAACGATGTGCTGGTACGGGTCACGTCGACCGCGATCTGCGGATCCGACCTGCACATGTACGAGGGGCGCACGGCGGCCGAGGCGGGCATCGTCTTCGGGCACGAGAACCTCGGCATCGTGGAGGAGGTCGGCCCCGGTGTCGTGTCCCTGTCCAAGGGGGACCGCGTGGTCATGCCGTTCAACGTCGCCTGCGGATTCTGCAAGAACTGCCTGGCCGCGAAGACCGGCTTCTGCCTGACGGTCAATCCGGGCTTCGCGGGCGGAGCTTACGGCTATGTGGCGATGGGCCCGTACAAGGGCGGCCAGGCAGAGCTGCTGCGGGTGCCTTTCGCCGACTTCAACTGCCTGAAGCTGCCGCGGGGCAACGAATTCGAAACCGACTTCGTGCTGCTCGCCGACATCTTCCCGACCGGGTATCACGGATGCGAACTCGCCCAGCTCACCCCCGGTGAGAGCGTGGCCGTCTTCGGGGCCGGACCGGTGGGGCTGATGGCCGCCTACTCCGCGCTGCTGCGCGGTGCGTCGAAGGTGTTCTCCGTGGACCGGGTGCCCGAGCGGCTCGCCAAGGCGAAGGAGATCGGGGCGATCCCCATCGACTTCACCAAGGGCGACCCGGCCGCACAGATCAAGGAACAGACGAACGGAGAGGGAACCGACAAGGGCGTGGACGCCGTCGGGTACCAGGCCCAGGCACACGACGCGAGCCATGAGGAACCCGCCATCGTCCTCAACGAGCTTGTCGAGACGGTACGGCCGACCGGCATGCTCGGCGTACCGGGTCTGTACGTGCCCTCGGACCCCGGCGGACCCGACGAGCACGCCAAGCACGGCCAGCTGCTGGTCTCCATCGGCCGGATGTTCGAAAAGGGCCAGCGGATGGGCACCGGACAGTGCAACGTCAAGCAGTACAACCGCCAGCTGCGCGACATGATCATCGCCGGGCGGGCCAAGCCCAGCTTCGTGGTCTCCCACGAGTTGCCGCTGGACCAGGCGCCGCAGGCCTACGAGAAGTTCGACAAGCGGATCGAGGGCTACACCAAGGTGGTACTGCACCCGGGCCACGCCTTGGCCGCGTGAGACACGGGTCCGGGCGCGCACGCGCCCGGACCTCTTCGCTCGCCGCCGTCGTACCCGCGTCGGCCGGCGCCTGCGCACTCGGCTACCGGCCCCAGATCCTTCGGTAGCCGTCCCGGTAGCCCGGCGGATCCCAGGTCGTGGTGCTGTCGCTGTTGGCGGCCGTGGCCAGGTGCACGGGGGCGACATAGCCGCTGGCGGGCCGGCCGGAGAAGGCGCGGTTGAACTCGTCGACGATCTGCCAGCCCTGCAGGGACAGCGGCTCGGGAACCGTGGCGGCCTGGTACTGCCGGCTCTCGATGCGCTGGAAGGCGGACGGGTCGCCGTCGCCGGCGCCGATGTTGAAGGGCGGGCCGGAGCCTTTCCGGCTGGCGGCCCGGAAGGCGGGTGCGGCGTCGGCGAAGTACAGGTCGTTGATGGCGACGGAGTGGGTCCACCTGTCCTGGAAGCGGGAGAGGAGGGAGGAGATCTCCCGCGGGGTACGGCTGCTCGCGTCCGAGATGGGGATGTTCTCGTACGCGAGCAGCTGCACGCCCGCGCAGGATTCCAGTTCCTTGCGGATCAGCTCGGACTTGTCCCTGGCGAAGGGGATCGAGGCGTCGGTGATGACCACGACCCCGGCGTGGCCGTGGGAGTCCGAGATGATCCACCGCGCGCTGATGGCTGCCACGTCCTCGACCCTGGTCGTGACGTTGGTGAAGAGCCGGGGGCGGCGGCTGGGGCCGGGGGTGGCGAGCGCGTGCCAGCCGACGAGCGGGATGCGCGCCTCCTCGGCCCGGGCAACGTGCTGCGAGGTCGCGTTGGGGTCGAAGCCTCCGATGACGATGCCCGAGGGCTTGAGGGCCACGGCCTCGCTCATGGCCGCCTGAATGCCGGCGGGGGTACCTCCGCCGTCGATGACCCGGACGTTCCAGCCGATGACGCGCGCGGCTTCCCGTACGCCGTTCGCGGCGCCTGCGACTCCGGGGTTGGTCATGGTCTGGGCGACGTAGACGAGCGTCTTGCCGGTCACCGCCCCGGGGCCGGTCGTCGGCCCGTTCCAGGGGACGGCTGTTCTCTCCGCCTGGTCGACCGCGGCCCGGGCCCTGGCGTGGACGGCGGGGCAGCCGGCCGGGGCGGTGGTGGAGTCCGCCGCATCGCCCGAGGAGCCGGGTTCGCAGCCGGCGACGGTGGCTGCCGCCGCCAGCAGGAGCAGGGCTGCGGCGGTGTACCGGGCCTTGGCGAGGCCGGGCGTGGCCCTGCGGTTGCCGTGCACGGGGACTCCTCGGAAAAGGGGGTGGGCGGGAGAGGGCGGCGGGGTCACGGGGTGGCGCCCTGTGGGCCTCCGTCCTGGTCCGGGGACGTGGGTGGTGCGGCGGGCACGTCGCGGACCGCGGCGGTGCCCGTGCGCAGGCGGCGGGCGGAGTATCCGGCCAGGCCGACGGCGAGGAGCAGGGTGCCGCCGTAGAACAGCGGGGTCGTCCAGAAGTCGCCGCCCAGCTGGGCGATGCCGGTGAGGCCGACGGCCAGGACGGCTACGGCGACGAGCGTGCCCAGGGCATTGGGGCGGCCGGGTCTGACGGCGGTGGAGCCGAGGAGGGCGCCGGCGAAGGCGGGCAGCAGGTAGTCCAGGCCGACGCTCGGGTTGCCGACCTGCAGCTGGGCCGCGAGCAGGATCCCGGCGAAGCCGGTGATCAGCCCCGATGCGGTGAAGGCGTAGACGGTGTACCTGCGGGTCGGGATGCCGAGGAGGTCGGCGGCACGCGGATTGGATCCGACGACGTACAGGCAGCGGCCGAGCGGCAGCCGCTCCAGTACCAGCCAGAGGACGGCTCCGAGGGCCAGCACGTAGAAGGCGGGGACGGGCAGGCCGACGAGCGTGGAGTCGTAGAGGTCGGTGAAGGCGGCGGGAAGTCCCTGCGGGCCGGGGACGATGCGGGCACCGCCGGTGATCCATCCGGTGACGGCGTACAGCATGCTGCCGGTTCCGAGCGTGGCGATGAAGGAGTCGATCTGCCCGAACTCGACGATGACGCCGTTGAGGGCGCCCACGACGCCCGCTCCGACGAGTACCGCGAGGCAGGCGAGCGGCCACGGCCAGTGTGCGTCGATGATCAGCTGCAGCACCATGACATGTGTGAGACCGAGGACGTAGCCGATGGAGAGGTCGAACGCCCGCGTCACGATGGGGACCATGGCGGCGAGCGCGAGGATCGCCGGGATCGACTGGGTGGACAGGAGGGAGTCGATGGTTTCCCGGGTGGGGAACGTGCGGGGCAGGGCGAGGGAGAAGGCCAGGAAGAGCAGGGCTGTGAGGGCGAGCAGACCGTAGGCGGTGATCAGGTGGCCGCCCGTTCGGTGCCGTCGCGGTCGGGGCGCGGAGGGGGAGGCGGTCACGAGGTGGTCGCGGTTCCGGAGGCGGGAAGGGCGGAGGCAGCTCGGGTGAGCCCGGAGACCGTCAGGCCCGCACCGCTCAGCTCGGCCGTCACGGATCCGCGGACGAAGACCAGCGCGCGTCTGCACACACGGGTGACCTCCTCGAAATCGGTGGAGAGGAGAAGGGCCCCGAGGCCGGCGGCCAGCGCCCGGTCGAGCAGGCGGTAGACCGCGGCCCTGGCGCCGATGTCCACGCTCGCCGTCGGTTCCTCGAGGATCAGCAGGCGCAGGCCCTCGCGCAGCCACCGGCCGATCATGACCTTCTGCTGGTTGCCGCCGGACAGGGTGGCGATGGGGGCCTCGCTGTCGCGGGGACGCACCGAGAAGCGGTCGATCAAGGCGGCGGCGTCGGCGCGTTCGCGGCGCGGGCTGATCCAGCGCAGCGCAGGCAGGCCCCCCGCACGGGGATTGGCCAGCAGGTTCTCCCGTACCGTCAGTTCGGCCGCACAGCCCTCCCGTTGTCTGTCCGCGGACACGAGGCCGACACCGAGGCCGACGGCGTCCGCGACGCTGCGGGGGTGGTAGGGCCGGCCACCGAGGACCACCCGTCCGCCGAGGAGGGGCCGGGCGCCGGCGAGGGCTCGGCCCAGGTCCCTGTGTCCGGCGCCCGTCAGCCCGACCAGGCCGAGGACCTCCCCGGCCGCGAGTTCCAGGCTGACCGGTCCCGCGCCGGAGGTGCGTACGCGGTCGAGAGTCAGGACGGCCGGACCGTGGGCAGGGACCCCGGCGGGGCCGAAGCCGGTCGGTTCGGCACCGACGATGTCGCGTACCAGGCGTGCGGGACTGTGGCCCGCCAGCGGGCCGTGACTGACGAGGCGGCCGTCGCGCAGAACGGCGAAGGTGTCGGCCACCTCGTACACCTCGTCGAGGCGGTGGGTGACGTAGAGGATGCCGTGTCCCCGGTCGCGCAGGGCGTGCAGGACGCCGAAGAGCCGGGCGCAGTCCACCGCGGGGAGGCGGGCGGTCGGTTCGTCGAGGACGATGAGCTGCGCCCGGGCGGCGAGGGCTCGGGCGACGGCGACCAACGAGCGCTCGGCGGGGGCCAGTTGGGCGACGGTCGCCTCGGGGTCGAGATGTGCTGCGACGATCCGAAGGGCGTCGGTGCAGCGCTCCCTGGTGCGCCGCCAGGAGATCAGTCCGCCGCGGCGGGGGTATCCGGTGCTCAGCGCGATGTTCTCGGCGACCGTCATCCAGTCCACCAGGCCGAGGTCCTGGTGGATGAAGGACATGCTGCGGGATGCGTCCCGGGTGCCGAGCGGATGGCCGGCCACCGTGATCTGCCCCGCGTCGGCCTGATGGACACCCGCGAGCACCTTGATGAGTGTCGACTTTCCCGCACCGTTGGGGCCGAGGAGGGCGAGGACGCTGCCGGCATGGACGTCGAGGTCGACCCCGGCCAGCGCGAGGGTTCCCCCGAAGCGCTTGCCGAGCCCGCGGATACGGACCAGGGGTGGAGCGTCGTGCACGGACATCTCCGGAGATTCGACCTGGCTGGTTCATCCCATACGCACAAGCGATGTTAACGGAGCAAATCATAGAATTTCAGGTCAGCGGGCCGTCAGGCTGCATCGAGCGCGCATTCGGCCCAGATGACCTTTCCCTGGGCGGTGTAGCGCGCACCCCAGCTCTGTGAGAGCTGCGCGACGAGGAACAGACCACGGCCGCCCTCGTCGGTACTGGCCGCCCGGCGCAGGTGCGGGGCGGTGTTGCTGCTGTCGGAGACCTCGCAGATCAGGTTGCGGGCGTGCAGCAGCCGTACCCGGATGGGCCCGGCGCCGTGGCGGACGGCATTCGTGACCAGCTCACTGAGGATCAGTTCCGCGGCGAACGTGGCCTCGTCGACTCCCCAGTCGGCCAACTGCCGGACGGCGTCCGCGCGCACCTCGCCGACGAGGGCCGGATCGGCGACCAGGTCCCAGGTGGCGATCCGGTTGCGGTCCACGGCGTGGGTACGGGCGACGAGCAGGGCGATGTCGTCGTAGGGGTGCTCGGGTGCCACGAGGTCCAGCACGGACTGACAGGTTTCGTCGGGCGTGTACTCGGGGTGCGCCAGGGCGCCGCGCAGGTGGTCGAGCACCTCGTCGACGTCGCGATGCCGGTCCTCGATGAGTCCGTCGGTGTACAGGACGAGCCCGCTGCCCTCCGGCATGTGGATCTCGACGGTCTCGAAGGGCAGGCCGCCGAGGCCGAGAGGGGGCCCGGCGGGCAGGTCGGGGAACGACACGGCGCCGTCGGGGCTGACAAGTGCGGGCGGGGGGTGACCGGCGCGGGCCAGGGTGCACTGCTGCGACGTCGGGTCGTAGACGGCGTACAGACAGGTCGCTCCGATCATGCCGAAGTCCTCGGCCTCGGGATCCTCCCGGTCGAGGCGCCCCACGACGTTGTCGAGATGGGCGAGGACCTCGTCCGGGGGGAAGTCGAGTTCGGCGAAGCTGCGTGCGGCGGTGCGCAGGCGTCCCATGGTGGCCGCGGAGAGCATGCCATGGCCGACGACATCGCCGACGAAGAGACCGACGCGCGTACCGGAGAGCGGGATGACGTCGTACCAGTCACCGCCCACCTCGGATTCTGCGGGCAGATAGCGATGGGCGACCTCGACGGCGTCCAGGTCGGGCAGACCGCGCGGGAGCAGGCTGCGCTGCAGGGCCAGGACCATGGCGCGTTCATGCGTGTAGCGCCGGGCGTTGTCCATGGACAGGGCGGCGCGGGCGGCCAGCTCCTGGGCCAGCGAACGGTCGTCGTCCCCGAAGGGGGCGGGGTCCTGCGAGCGGTAGAAGCTGGCGACGCCGAGGACGACGCCACGGGCGGCCAGGGGGACGGTGATGAGGGAGTGGACGGCTGTCAGCAGCTGTCCGGTGAGCTCGGGGTCCTGGGCGAGCCAGCCCGCGGCGACCTTCAGGTCCGGTTCCAGCACTGCCTGCCCGCTGATGAGGCACCGCAGCTGCGGCGTCGTCGGGCCGTAGTCCATCCGCTTGCCGACCGGGTTGAAGGGAAGGTCGTCGCGGATGCCACGCACCACGGTGCGCCGCAGGTCACTGAGCGGGGCGGCGGACTGCTCGCCTCGCAGTACGGCTTCGGGCAGGTCGATCGTGACGAAGTCGGCCAGTCGTGGAATCGCCGTCTCGGCGAGTTCCTCGGCCGTGCGGCGCACGTCCAGCGTCGTGCCGATGCGGGCGCTGGCCTCGGAGAGCAGCTCCAGGCGGCGTCGCGCGGCCAGGGCGTACTCCCCCACGGACGGCTCCCCCACCAGCACGAGCCCGCTCGCCGGCGGCCGGGATCCGGCGGGACGGTCCGTCCCGCCGCCGGCGTCGGCGGGCGTGGCTCGCGCGTCGCCCGCCCCGCCTTGCTCATGTCCGGCCTCGTCGGGCTCGGTGGCCGCGCCGCGCTCACCGCCCGGCACCGGCGCCGCTGCGGCGAGGTGCCCGGGCAGCGGGCTGACGAAGACACGGTCCGGGTGCAGGAGGACAGGCCCGTGTCCGGACGGCAGGACGACGGGGAGGGCTGCGAGCTGCGCGCTGTCGACCACCTCGTCGCCCTGGTGCGGGACGGTGACGGGCGGTCCGGACGGGAGGCCGGCGAGAACGGCTTCGATGGCGATGCCCTCCACCCCGGACACACTCGTCATGGGCCGGCTCACGAGCGTGACGCGCCGGCCGTCGGACAGGCTCACGTCCACCGCGGCCCGCTGTGCGCAGGAGATCAGCTCCGTGGCCTTGTCCAGGAGAACGGCCAGGTCACGGGGATCCAGCTCGGGGGCCAGTTCGCCCACGCCGATGCGGTGGTGCAGACCTGCGGCGGCATCGGCCCGGGCGTCCAGGTACGCCCGCAGGAGCGCACGCTCACGCACGGAACTCTGCTCCAGCAGCCGCCGCTCGACGGCCTCGGCCGCCTTGCGGATCACGGTGGCGAGCGCCGGGTCCTCCGCGCCGCGCGGATAGCCGAGGCACAGGACGCCTTCGATGCGGCCGCTGAGCGGGTCGCGGACGGGCAGCGCACGGCAGGCGCTGCCCTGAGCGCGCTCGGCGAAATGCTCGGCGCCGCTGACCCGGATGAGCTGGCGTTCCACCAGTGCGAGACCGATGCCGTTGGTTCCGGCGTACCGCTCGGCGAACACGAATCCCGGGACCCTCTGGATCGCGGGGAGGGTTCTGGCGAGGGACGCCTCTCCGAACCTCCGCAGGAGGACGATCCCGTTCACATCGGCGACGGAGATGTTCATCTCACTGCCGGCGAACATCGACTGCAACCGGTCGAGCACCGGGGTGGCCGCGCGGACGAGTCTGCCGTCCGGATCGAAGTCCTCGCGGAAGGGAAGGTCGGACCGGTCCGGCGAGAGGCCCAGGGACCGGCAGCGTTGCCAGGAACCCAGGATCGGCGACCGTACGCCTCGCTCGACCGCCTCACCCTGCAGGAACCGTTCACGGCTACGGGCGGGCCCTGCGCCCCCCGTCGCATGCCCCCTGGGCATTGGTTCCCCGCCGGACCGAACCACGCTTCGCCTCGCTCGCAGTCGCATGAATCGACAATTACCTCATATACCCGGCATTGAAGAGAATACGGTCATAACGGGCACGAGTCATGGTGTGCGTTGTCCGTCACGCCCGGTGACCGGACGAGCCCCTCTGTCAACGGAGCCCGTGGCCGACGAGGCCGGTGATCCCGTGGTCACAGAACCGCGACCGGGTTGACGGGCGAGCCCGTACCACCCGGGACGTTCAGCGGTGACAGGACGAGCAGGAACTCGTACCGTCCTGCCTCGGCGGTCGCGGCGGACAGCGCCTCCAGGTCGAGGTTGTCCAGCAGCGGCACCCCCATCGCCGCCACGGCCAGGGCATGGACCGGCGAGTGGACGCCGTCCACGGGCGAGGGGCGCACATCGCTGTCGCCGTCGGCGCCGAGCAGCGCGACACCGCGCTCGGCCAGCAGCGGTACGGCGTCCACGTGGAGGCCCGCGCTCGCGCTGTCGGAATCCCAGGCACCGAGTTCCGCCCGGCGGCGGACGCGGCCGGAACGCAGCAGCACCGCGTCGCCCTCGCCGATCGTCACACCCAGGGCTCTCTCCGCCGCGACGATGTCCTCGGCGTGGACCGCCTGTCCCGGCTCCAGCCAGCGGGTCCCGGCGACCGCGGGGAGGTCGAGCAGCACACCCGTCGTGACGAGCGGCCCCAGCGCCGACACCGCACCGAAGCGGGCGCCCGTGGCGTCGACGGCCTCGCTCGCCGTCCGGCCGTCGTAGAGCTGCCCCCGGTAGGCGATGTGGCACAGGGCGTCGAGATGGGTGACTCCCTTGCCGTGGTAGTCCGCGGCGATGAAGTCCTTGTGGGTGGAGGGCTCCGGCGGCTCCACATCGCCGACATCGGTCATGCGGTGCACGGCGGGCTTGCGGTTGTCGGGGCCGGCCCGGGTGTTCCAGGGCAGCCCCATCGGAACGACCGTCCCGGACCGCACCCGCGCCGCGGCCCGCCGCACCCGGTCCGCGCTCACCCGGTTCCAGGCCCCCCGGTCGGCCGCGGCCCAGCGACCCCAGGTACGGACCGCGTCGAACAGTGCGTCGAATTCCTGCCGGGAAACGGCGGGCCCGTTTCCGGGAGCAGCCGGCACGGGTTGCGGGCCGTCGGCGAAGCTCGAACTCATCCGCACGCACCACTTCCGGTTTCCGAACGGAGTCACCGTGGTGATCAGACCTCCAGCGTCGCACATGCGCGTTTCGTGCAGGGGGCCGCCTGGATCGTGCAGGAGTTCACGAGGACGTTCTCCGCATACTCGGTGGCCCAAGAGACCGACGCGACCGGATGACACGCGGAGGCAGAGTTCCATGCAGACGTTCGTCCACACATCCCACCCCTCGCGGGTGGTCTTCGGTGCCGGCACGGTCGGCCGCCTCCATGAGGAGGTCGGGCGGCTCGGCTGCTCCCGGGTGCTGCTGCTGGGCGGCGGACCCCTGGCGGCAGCCTCCGCACGGGTCCGCCAGGAGCTCGGCGGCCTCCTGGCGGCGGAGTTCGACGGCGCGGCCATGCACACCCCGGTGGCGGTGACCGAGCAGGCTCTCGACGTGGTCAGGGAGTCCTCCGTGGACGGCATCGTCGCCGTCGGGGGCGGTTCGACCACGGGCCTGTCGAAGGCACTGGCTCTGCGCACGGGGCTTCCGCAGGTGATCCTGCCGACCACGTACGCGGGCTCCGAGGTGACCCCGGTGCTCGGCGAGACCCGGGACGGTCGCAAGGTCACCCAGTCGTCTCCGGCGATCCTGCCCGAGACCGTCGTGTACGACGTCGACTTCACGCTCACCCTGCCGCTGCCCCTGACGGTCACGAGCGGCGTCAACGCGCTCGCCCACGCCGTCGAGGCCCTGTACTCCGCCGACGCGAACCCCGTCACCGACCAGCAGGCCCTCGACGCGGTCTCCCGCATCGCCCGGGCGCTGCCCCGCCTCACCGCCGACCCCGCCGATCTGGAGGCACGCGCCGACCTGCTGCACGCGGCCTGGCTCGCCGGGACCTGCCTCGCCACGGTGGGTATGGGCCTGCACCACAAGCTGTGCCACACCCTCGGCGGCAGTTTCGACCTGCCGCACGCCGCGACGCACACCGTCGTCCTGCCGCACGCCATGGCCTACAACGCGCCCGCGGTGCCCGGCGTGATGCGCCGCATCGCCGACGCCCTGGGCGTGCCCGACGCCCCCGGCGGCGTGTACGACCTGGTCGCCTCCCTGGGCGGGCCCACCTCGCTGCGCGACCTCGGCATGCCGGAGTCCGGCCTCGCCCGCGCGGCCGAGCTGGCCACCTCGACGCCTTACCCGAACCCGCGCGAGCTGACCACCGAGGGCATCGCGGAGCTGCTGGCCGGCGCCTGGCACGGACGCCGCCCCGGGGGTCCCCCCGCCACGGAAGCCTCGCTGGCCCGTCTCACCGAACAGGTCGTGGCCAGCTTCGCGCAGGCCCCCGACCCGCGCGTGCGCACCTTGCTGAGCGACCTGGTCCGGCATCTGCACACCTTCGTCGCCACCAACGACGTCACCGATACCGAATGGCAGTACGCCATCGACTTCCTCACCCGCACCGGCGGGATCTGCGGCCCGACCCGGCAGGAGTTCGTGCTGCTGTCGGACACGCTCGGCGTCTCCAGCGCCGTGGATCTGCTCACCAACTCCCGTACGCCCGACAGCACTCCGTCCGCGGTGCTCGGCCCCTTCTATGTGGAGGGCCCGCCCGAGACCGCGCAGGGCGGCGACATCTCCGGAGGGCTGCCCGGCACCCCGCTCTGGGTGGACGTGCAGGTCACGGACACCGGCGGTGAGCCGGTCAAGGACGCGGTCGTGGACGTGTGGCAGTCCAACGAGGACGGTTTCTACGACGTCCAGCTCCCGGACCTGGAGGGGCCGGTGCTGCGGGGCCGGCTGCGCACCGACGCCGAGGGGCGGATCACGTTCTGGTCCATCCTGCCCTCGGAGTACCCGATCCCGGAGGACGGGCCGGTCGGGCAGATGCTCGACGCGGTCGGGCGCCATCCCTTCCGGGCGCCGCACCTCCACTTCATGTTCGACGCGCCCGGCCACCGCCGGCTCGTCACGCAGCTGTTCGTGTCGGGCGGCGCCTACCTGGACAGCGACACCGTCTTCGGCGTGAAGGACGAGCTGGTCGTCGACTTCGCGCCGCAGAGCGGCCCCACTCCCGACGGCCGCCGGGTCGACGGCGAGTGGCGCCGTCTCGACTACACCTTCCGCCTCGCCCCCCTGGCCGGATGACCGAGGAGCGTCAGCCCATGACACCCACCGACACGCACGACACGTACGACACCGACGTCCTAGTCGTCGGCAGCGGCCCTGCCGGCGGTTCGGCCGCGCTGCTGCTGGCCACCTACGGCATCCGCACCCTGCTGGTGACGAAGTACGGCTGGCTGGCCAACACCCCGCGGGCGCACATCACCAACCAGCGCACCATGGAGGTCCTGCGCGACCTCGCGGTGGAGTCCGAGGCGCTGGCCGTCGGCAGCCCGTCGCACCTCATGGGCGACACGGTGCTGTGCACCGCCCTCACCGGGCACGAGATCGGCCGCATCCGCAGCTGGGGCACGGGGCCCGCGACAGCCGCCGAATACGCGTCGAAGAGCCCGTGCGAGATGATCGACCTGCCACAGACCTACCTGGAGCCGATCCTGGTGAACAACGCGGCGGCCCGCGGCGCGAAGGTGCGCTTCGACACCGAGTTCGTCAGCTTCACCCAGGACGAGGACGGCGTCACCGCGCTGCTGCGCGACCGGGTCCGCGGCGACGAGTTCACCGTACGGGCCCGCTACCTGATCGGCGCGGACGGTGGGCGCAGCACGGTCGCCGAACAGCTCGGCCTTCCCTTCGACGGCCGTATGGCCAAGGCCGGCAGCATGAACATCGTCTTCAAGGCCGACCTCACCCGGTACTGCGCCCACCGGCCGAGCGTCCTGTACTGGGTGCTGCAGCCCGGCGCGGAGACCGGCGGCATCGGCATGGGCCTGGTCCGCATGGTCCGTCCGTGGAACGAGTGGCTGCTGGTGTGGGGTTACGACATCGAGCAGCCGCCGCCGGACGTGGACGAGGAGACGGCCCGGCAGATCGTGCGCGACCTCATCGGCGACCCCGGCCTGCCGGTGGAGATCACGTCGACCTCGCTGTGGACCGTCAACCACAGCCACGCCACGGCGTATTCGTCCGGGAGGGTCTTCTGTGCGGGCGACGCGGTGCACCGCCACCCGCCGTCCAACGGGCTCGGCTCCAACACCTCCGTCCAGGACGCGTACAACCTCGCCTGGAAGCTCGCCATGGTGATCCGCGGCGAGGCCGGACCCGGGCTGCTCGACACCTACACCGCCGAACGCGCCCCCGTCGGGCGGCAGATCGTCGAACGAGCCAACCTCAGCCGCGACCAGTTCGGCCCGATCTTCGAGGTGCTCGGCATCGGTGGCGGCAGCGACCACGAGACCATCACCGAGGGACTCGCGGCCATAGATGCGCCGACACCCGAGGGCGCCAAGAAGCGACGCCTGCTCGAGGAGGCGATCCAGCTCAAGAACTACGAGTTCAACGCGCACGGCGTCGAGATGAACCAGCGCTACGTCTCGTCCGCAGTGCTTCCCGACGACGGCCCGGCCGAAGTCTGGCAGCACGACCGGGAGTTGGTGCACCGGCCGACCACGCGGCCCGGCGCGAAACTGCCGCACGCGTGGCTCGTCGACGGGCAGGGCGAGCGGCTGTCCACGCTGGACGTCGTCGGCGGCGGCACCTTCACCGTGCTGACCGGCCTCTCGGGCGGCGTCTGGGACACGGCCGCGACCGCGTGCCGGGCGGACCTCGGCGTCCCGCTGCGGGTGGTGCGCGTCGGCGACGACAACTCCCGTGACACGTACGGCGAATGGAGCCGGGTCGGCGAGATCGCCGAGGACGGCGTGCTGCTGGTGCGCCCGGACGGGCATGTCGCCTGGCGGCGCACCACGGCCCCCGAGACCGCGCAGGCGGCCCGGGACGAGTTGCTCGGCGCACTGCGCCGGGTGCTGGCACGGTAGGAGAGAAGCGGGATGGACAAGCTGATGGCCACGGCCGAGGAGGCCCTGGCGGACGTGACGGACGGACGGTCGTTCGCCGTCGGCGGCTTCGGACTGAGCGGTGTTCCCGAGGTCCTCATCGGCGCCCTGTACGAGAGCGGGGCGAGCGGTCTGGCGGTCGTGTCGAACAACTGCGGCGTCGACGGCCGTGGCCTCGGCATCCTGCTGGCCGCGGGCCGCATCGCCCGGGTCACCGGCTCGTACATCGGGGAGAACAAGGAGTTCGGCCGGCAGTACCTCGCGGGCGATCTGGAGGTCGAACTGACACCGCAGGGCACGCTCGCCGAGCGACTGCGAGCGGGCGGCTCCGGGATCCCGGCCTTCTACACTCCCGCCGGCGTCGGTACGCAGGTCGCCGAGGGAGGCCTGCCGTGGCGCTACGCCGCGGACGGATCGGTCGCAGTGGCCTCGCCACCCAAGGAGGTGCGGACCTTCGGCGGCGTGGACCACATCCTGGAGCACGCCATCACCACGGACTACGCGCTGGTCAGAGCCGCGCGCGGGGACCGGCACGGCAATCTCGTGTTCAACCGTGCGGCGCGCAACTTCAATCCGCTGGCCGCCATGGCCGGGCGGATCACCGTGGCAGAGGTGGAGGAACTGGTCGAGCCGGGCGCACTCGGCCCCGACGAGATCCATCTGCCGGGGGTGTTCGTGCAGCGTGTCGTGGCGCTGACGCCCCAACAGGCGGCCGACAAGGGAATCGAGAAGAGAACGGTGCGCGAGCGATGAGCTGGAGCAGGGACGAGATGGCGGCACGCGCCGCGAGCGAGCTGCGGGACGGCGACTACGTCAACCTGGGCATCGGGCTGCCCACCCGCGTGGCCGGCTTCCTGCCACCGGGCGTCGATGTCGTCCTGCACTCGGAGAACGGGCTGCTCGGCGTCGGGCCGTACCCGTCCCCCGACGAGGTCGACGCCGACCTCATCAACGCGGGCAAGGAGACCGTGACCGTACGGCCGGGAGCGTCCTTCTTCGACTCCTCGCTCTCCTTCGGCATGATCCGCGGCGGCCACATCGACACCGCCGTCCTGGGCGCGCTCCAGGTCTCGGTCCGCGGCGACCTCGCCAACTGGGCGGTCCCCGGAAAGATGATCAAGGGGATGGGCGGTGCGATGGACCTCGTCCACGGGGCCGGCCGGGTCGTCGTGCTCATGGAGCACCTGACGAAGGACGGCGACTCGAAGATCGTTCCGGAGTGCACGCTTCCGCTGACGGGCCGCGCCTGCGTGGACCGGATCATCACCGACCTGTGCGTCCTCGACGTCACGCCCCACGGGCTCGAACTCGTCGAAACCGCACCGGGCGTGACCGTACATCAGATAGCCGCCCGAACGCCCCTTACCGTCCGTCGCGAGAAGCCCGCTGGGAGCAATCGATGATCGAACGACCGCGTGACGTGTACGTCGTCGACGCCGTCCGTACCCCCTTCGGCCGCTACGGCGGTGCCCTGGCGGGCGTACGCCCGGACGACCTCGCCGCCGGTGTGCTGCGCGCCCTCGTCGACCGCAGCCCCGGCCTGGACCCCGCGCGCATCGACGACGTGCTGCTCGGCAACGCCAACGGCGCGGGCGAGGAGAACCGCGACGTGGCCCGCATGGCCGTCCTGCTCGCCGGACTCCCGGTCAGCGTGCCCGGAGCCACGGTCAACCGGCTGTGCGGATCCGGTATGGAAGCCGTCGTCCAGGCGGCCCGCGCCATCGCACTCGGGGACGCGTCCGTCGCGGTGGCGGGCGGTGTCGAGTCCATGAGCCGTGCGCCCTGGGTGCTGCCGAAGCCGGAGCGGGCCTTCCCGGCGAAGGACCAGCAGCTGTACTCGACGACGCTGGGCTGGCGGATGGTGAACCCGCGCATGCCCGCGGAGTGGACGATCCCGCTCGGCGAGAGCGCCGAACTCGTCCGCGCCAAGTACGCCGTCACCCGGGAGGCACAGGACGCGTTCGCCCTGGACAGCCACCGCAACGCCGCCCGCGCCTGGCGCGAGGGCCGGTACGCGGGCGAGGTCGTCCCCGTCGAGGGGGTGGACCTGACCCGTGACGAAGGCATCCGGGACGACACCTCCGGGGAGGCGCTCGCCCGGCTCAGGCCGGCCTTCACTTCGGACGGCACGATCACGGCCGGCAACGCCTCGCCGCTCAACGACGGGGCGGCCGCGCTGCTGCTCGCCGACGAGGACGGGCTCGCGGCGATCGGGCGCGAGCCCCTGGCCCGGGTGCGGGCGGCGGCGGTGACGGGCATCGAGCCGCAGTACTTCGGGCTCGGCCCGGTCGACGCCGTCCGCAAGGTGCTCGCGAAGGCGACGGTCGCTCCCGGAGATCTGCACACGGTCGAGCTGAACGAGGCCTACGCGGCCCAGGCGCTGGCCTGTCTGGCGGCACTGCCGGAACTCGACCCGGAGGTGGTCAACCCGCGCGGCGGCGCCATCGCCATCGGCCATCCGCTGGGTGCGTCGGGGGCCCGCATCGCCGGAGCGGTCGCGCACCAGCTGGCCGCCGCGGGCACCGGCACGGGCCTGGCGGCGCTGTGCATCGGCGTGGGCCAGGCACTGGCACTGGTACTGGAACGCTGAGGGGCGGCCCCGCCGTCCTCAGCCGGACCGGCGCAGCGCGGCCGGGGTGGTGCCCAGCCGGGTACGCATCACCCGGGTGAGGTGCTCCTGGTGGGAGAACCCGCAGGTGGCCGCCACCTCCGCAATCGGGGTGGAGCCGGTGCGCAGGAGCCGGCACGCAGCCTCCAGACGCAGGTTGAGCAGGAACTGGTGGGGCGACCGGCCTGTGCTCGCCCGGAACCTCCGGGTGAACTGGCTCGAGCTCAGCGAGGCCGAGGCGGCGAGGTCCGCGATCGGCAGCGGTTCGGCGAGGCGCTGCTCCATGAGCTCGCGGACGGCGGTGAGCTGCCGGTCGGACAGCCCGGACCGGTCGGGCGGGGGTGCGCTCGCGCCGACGCCGTGGCGGCGGACGAGCTGCGCGGCGAGCATTCCGGTCAGGTGGTCGGTGTACGTGCGGGCCGACGGCTCCCAGGAGCGGACCGTGCCCTCCAGCGCCAGCATGAGCTGTTCGGCGAGTGGATCGCTGGCCCCGAGCTCCTCGGACAGCTCCACAGGCCGCCCGCCGTTGGCGTCGCGCAGGGAGTCGTCCGTGAGGTAGGCGTGGATCGTCTCCAGGCGCCCGCCGAGCTCCACGGCGAGAGTCCGGCCGGCCGGCTGCAGGAAGAGCCCGCCGGCCGGTACCGTCCGCGACCGCCTGTCCGCACCCTGCCCCCGCCGTACGGTGACGGGGCCGCTGAGGTGCAGGATCAGCAGGTGGGTGGGGGCCGGATCGAACGCCGCGCGGTAGGGCTGCTCCTCCTGCGCGGAGAGATACAGCCGGTCCCATCCGAGCCCTGAGCTGCTGTGCCGTGCCCGCACACCGGGCTGTCGCAGGATGCCGACCGTGTCGGCCAGTCCGAGTTCCGTCATGGCGCGGCCTCCTCACGGCACCCATATGGTTGAAGGGTAAAGCAGAGTGGAGGGTGCCGAGAAGCGTCAGGCTGCCTGAGATGCCATGGCCGGCGACCGGGAGTCGAGGACGTCTTCGCCGTACAGGCCCCGCACCCAGGTGCTCTGGTAGATCGTCTCCAGGTACCGCTCACCGAGATCCGGGGCGATGGCCACCGCCGTCAGCTCCCGCCCCTCCTGGCGAGCCAGCCAGTCCATCGCGCCGCTGACCACCGTGCCGGTGGAGCCCCCGAACAGAAACCCACGCCTCGCCAGCGCGTGGCAGGCCCGGACGGTATCGGCCTCTTCCACGCGCACCACGTCGTCGACACAGGACTCGTCCAGCAGCGGGGGGCGCATGCTGGTGCCCAGGCCGGGAATCATCCGACGGCCGGGGGCACCCCCGAAGGTCACCGAGCCGATGGTGTCGACGGCCACGATGCGTACCGGCCGGTGCCACTCGCGGAAGTAGCGCGCGCAGCCCATCAGGGTCCCGGTGGTGCCGGCGCCGACGAACAGCACATCCAGGTCCGGGAACTGCCGGGCGATGGCCGGGGCGGTCCGCTGGTAGTGGGCCATGCCGTTGCTGGGGTTGGCGTACTGGTTGAGCCACACATAGCGCTCGCCGGAGGCGCACAGCGCGTGGACGTGGTCGATACGTGCACCCAGGAGCCCGCTGACAGGGTCGGGCTCGGTGATGACATGCACCTGACTACCAAAGGCCTCCATCATCATCCTGGTCGCCAGGTTGCAGCGGGAGTCGGTCACGCACAAAAAGCGGTATCCCCTGTGGGCCGCGATCACGCTCAGGGCCACACCCAGGTTGCCCGAGGACGACTCGACCAGAACCGAGTCCGGCGTCAGCAGGCCGTCACGTTCGGCAGCCTCGACCATTTCGGCGGCGGCCTTGAGCTTGATCGAGCCGGCGAAATTGAATCCCTCGCACTTGAGGAACAACGGGCGTTCAAAGATTCCCTCGAGGTCGACGTAGAGATCGTCCTCGTTGAAGTCCTGGGGGGCGGATATGACAGGCATGTCGTCTCCTCCGGAGGAATTCAGCGGCGAGCGACGACTCGCCGGATTTCCTCCAGTACGCCCGAACGGGAGCAGCTCTGTCATGCCACCGAAATTCGGGACTTGACACGCGAGCTGTGCGCGTATACGCGGCGGCCGAACGAGGGCATTCGAATCATCAGCCGTTTATCAAGGTCAGCTTTCGACGTCAAGTCCCGACATCAAGGAACAGGACAGGAACTCCCCCGACGGGCGTACTGGAGAGGCGGGCGTCACGAGTCCGTACGCACTGACCGAAACGCGCTCAAGGAGCTCTCGTGCTAGACGAAACGGCGGACGTAATTGCGGCAGATTCGGCCCGCATCACCTTCCAGGACGAGGGGACGGCCGGTTCGGCGGCCGGCGCCGAGAGGCTTCTGGCCGAGGTGCTGGCCGGTGTCGTACATGTGGAGCAGGTGTCGCCCCACAGTCATTTCTTCGACGACCTGGGCGCAGATTCCCTGGTGATGGCGCAGTTCTGTGCGCGGGTGAGGAAGCGGGAGGACCTGCCGACGGTGTCGATGAAGGACATCTACCGGTACCCCACCATCCGGAGCCTGGCCGTCGCACTCTCCGACGTCGCGCCCGCTCCCGTCCCGGCTCCGGCTCCGGCTCCGGCTCCGGTCGAGGAAGCCTCGGCAGATGCCGGGGCGCCGGCCGGTGCAGGGAATCCGGCAGATGCTGGAGCACGGGCCGATGCCGGGGCTGCGGCCGCCACACGGCGATACATCGTCTGCGGAATGCTCCAGTTCCTGTTCTTCTTGGGCTATTCCCTACTGGCCGCCTTCGCCACGACCGCGGGATACGCATGGATCTCCGCAGGCTCGGGCCTGTTCGACCTCTACCTTCGGTCGATCCTGTGCGCCGGCGTGGGATTCCTGGGGCTGTGCGCCCTCCCGATCGTGGCGAAATGGACACTCATCGGCCGCTGGCGAGCAGGCGAGTTCCCCCTGTGGGGCATGGCCTTTCTGCGCTTCTGGGTCGTCAGGACCCTGATCCGCACCAGCCCCCTGCGCCTGTTCGTCGGTTCACCGCTCTACGCGCTCTACCTCAGGGCGCTCGGCGCGCGGATCGGCAGCGGCGTCACGATCCTCACCCGCACGATCCCGGTCTGCACCGACCTGCTCACCGTCGGTGACGGTACGGTCATTCGCAAGAACGTGCTGCTGTCCTGCTACCGCGCCCACGGCGGCCTGATCCAGACCGGCCGGGTCACGCTCGGCAGCAACGTGCTCGTCAGCGAGCACACGGTCCTCGACATCAGGACCGGGATGGGTGACGGCGCCCAGCTGGGCCACTCCTCCTCCCTGCACGGCGGCCAGGTGGTGCCCGCAGGCGAACGCTGGCACGGCTCGCCGGCGCAGCCGACCGACGTGGACTACGGGAGGGTCGGCCCCGCCGACTGCCCCGCCCGGAAGAGGACCGCATACGGCGTTCTGCAACTGCTGAGCCTGCTGGTGGTGTGGCTGCCGCTGGCGACCGGCGCCGTGAGCGCCCTGCTGGCCGGTGTCCCGTTGCTTCACCCGCTGCTGAACCCCCGGACGGCCGCCGACCCGGCGCTCTTCGTCGATGCCCTGGTCATCTCCTTGACGGTGCTCTGCGGCTCGATACTCGTCGGCCTCCTGGCCGTGGGCACCGTGCCGCGTGTCCTCAATCGGACCATCGAGCCCGGCAGGCTCTATCCGCTGTACGGCTTCCACTACGGCGTCCAGCGGGTGATCGCGCTGCTGACCAACAGGAAGTTCTTCAACACGCTCTTCGGCGACAGCTCCGCCATCGTCCACTACCTGCGCTACCTCGGATACGACCTGTCCCGCATCGAGCAGACCGGGTCGAACTTCGGCACCGAGGTACAGCACGACAACCCGTACCTGAGCTCCGTCGGCACCGGCACCATGATCGCCGACGGACTGTCCCTCATGAACGCCGAGTTCTCCGGTACGGCCTTCCGCATGTCCCGCGCGTCGATCGGGCCCCGGAACTTCCTCGGGAACCAGGTCGCCTACCCCTCACAGGGCAGGACGGGCGACAACTGCCTGCTCGCCACGAAGGTCCTGGTCCCCGTCGACGGTCCGGTGCGTGAAGGCGTGGGCCTGCTGGGCTCACCCAGCTTCGAGATACCGCGCACCGTGCTGCGGGACAACAGGTTCCACCACCTGGAGACCGGCGAGGAGCTGCGCCGCCGCCTGTCCGCCAAGAACCGGCACAACGCCGTGACCGCCGCCCTGTACCTGCTGGCGCGGTGGAGCCACCTCTTCGTGATCACCCTCATCACCATGGGCGCCGCCCGCCTCTATCCCTCGCTCGGTGCACCGGCGATCGCCCTGGCCGGCGTTCTCACCTTCACGTTCACCGTCGTCCACTTCGCGCTGATCGAACGGGCCGCCACCGGCTTCAAGGCGCAGAAGCCGCTGTACTGCTCGATCTACGAGCCCTCCTTCTGGCACCACGAACGGTTCTGGAAGATGGCGTCGGTCGACTACATCCAGGCCTTCGACGGCACCCCCTTCAAGAACGTCGTCTGGCGGCTCCTGGGAGCCCGGATCGGCAAACGGGTCTTCGACGACGGCTGCTTCCTCCCGGAGCGCACCCTCGTCACCATCGGCGACGACAGCACGCTCAACGCCGGGACCGTGATCCAGTGCCACTCGCAGGAGGACGGCGCCTTCAAGTCCGACCGCAGCGCCCTCGGCAGCGGCTGCACCCTCGGGGTCGGCGCCTTCGTCCACTACAGCGTGACGATCGGCGACGGCGCCGTGCTCGCCCCTGACTCCTTCCTCATGAAAGGCGAGGAAGTCTCCCCGCACGCCCGGTGGGCGGGCAACCCGGCCCGGGACATGCCTGCCGACGAAATCACCCTCGGGGGCCGCCGGGAAACCGACGCACCCCACACCGCCCTAGCCCATGCCAACTGACGGCACGACACCACTTGCGAGCAGAGGAAACGACGCGATGTCAACGCATCCGACCCCCACCCGAAACGGCCTGGAGCACTGGCGCGGCGTACTGACGGCCGGCGGACTCACCCCCGCCCCACGATGGACCCTCCACCCGGTGCCCGGCGTGGACCAGTACGAGACACAAGCCCCCGAAGGCACCCTGACGGGACTGTGCCGGCTCGCGGACGAACTGGCGATACCGCTTGACTCGCTTCTGCTGGCGGCGCACGCCAAGGTGCTCGCGGCACTGTCCGCTGAGCAGGAGATCACCACCGGATTCGCCACCGAGGACGGCAGCCTGCTGCCCTGCCGACTCACCACCGCACCCGCCTCATGGCGGGAACTGCTGCACACCACTCATCAGGCGACCGCTGAACTGCCGGCGCACCAGGACGTTCCGGCCTCGGACATCGACCGTCTGCAGCGCGAACTGGGCCTGACTGGACCGTTGTTCGAGACGGTTCTCGATCCCGCCACGCTCGACGGGGACCTCACCGAGGACACCACACTGCGGGTGGGCATCCGGCACCACGACGGCCGACTCGTGCTGCGACTGCGGTACCGCACCGACAACCTCGACGCCGACAGCGCAGCCCGCATCGCCGGCTACCACCTGACCGCACTCGCGCTGATCACCGCCGACCCCGACGCCGAACACGCGCGCCAGAGCCTGCTGTCCGACGAGGAACTGCGCTTCCAGCTCGACCGACTGGCCGGACCTGAAAGGGAGTTGCCGAGCGCGATGGTCCACGAACTGTTCGAGGACCGGGTCCGGAGGCATCCGGATGCCGTCGCCGCCGTGCATGCAGGCCGGCAGTGGACCTATGCGGAGCTCAACGCCCGGGCGAACCGTGTGGCCCGCGCCCTCGCAGCACGCGGACTGGCCCGTGAAGACGTCGTCGCGGTGGTGACCGAACGCAACCTGGACTGGCTCGCCGCCGTCCTCGCGGTCTTCAAGGCCGGAGGCGCCTACCTCCCCGTCGAGCCGCACTTCCCGGCCGAACGCATCGCTGCCGTCCTCTCCCGCGCCGGCTGCACCCTGGTCCTGACCGAACCCGGCAGCACCGCCACCCTCGACCAGGCACTCGAGTCCCGGCCCGGAGTCGAGAGGCTCTTCGTCGAGGCGGCCTACGGAGAAGACCACGCGGACGACGATCTCGGCCTCCACGTCACGCCCGGCCAACTGGCCTACATCTACTTCACCTCCGGCTCCACCGGTGAGCCGAAAGGCGCGATGTGCGAACACGCCGGCCTGCTCAACCACCTCTACGCCAAGATCGACGACCTCCGGATCGGCGAGGGGCAGGTGGTCGCCCAGACCGCACCGCAGTGCTTCGACATCTCCCTGTG
Source organism: Streptomyces sp. NPDC005728 (assembly GCF_040630895.1). Taxonomy (NCBI): domain Bacteria; kingdom Bacillati; phylum Actinomycetota; class Actinomycetes; order Kitasatosporales; family Streptomycetaceae; genus Streptomyces; species Streptomyces sp. NPDC005728. The sequence continues at coordinate 6,414 of NZ_JBEXYL010000076.1, read as the reverse complement.
GCAGTTGCTGTCAGCCCTGCTGACCGGGGGGCGGACCCTGCTGGTCGAACAGGACGCCGTCCTCGACGTCCCCCGGTTCCTCGACACCGTCACCGACGGCAGGGTCACCGTCCTGCAGCTCGTGCCCTCCTATCTCGAAGCCGTCCTGACCGAGCTCGAACAGCGCCCCCGGACGCTGCCCGACCTGCGCTACCTGTCGGTCACCGGCGAGGCGCTGAAGAAGGAGATCGCCGAGCGCTGGTTCACCGCCCAGCCGCGGATCCCGCTGGTCAACGCCTACGGCCTCACCGAGACCTCGGACGACACCCATCACGAGGTCATGCACCGTGCGCCGGAACGCATCCTGCTCGGCCGCCCGGTCAACAACGTGCGCATCTACGTCGTGGACGAACACCTCGTACCCGTACCGCTGGGGGCCCCCGGTCTGATCGCGTTCTCCGGGGTCTGTGTCGGGCGCGGGTACGTCAACGATCCCGAACGCACCCGAGCCGCCTACCTGGCCGATCCGCACCGCGCCGGCACGCGGCTCTATCTCGGCGGCGACTACGGGCGGTGGCATCCTTCGGGGAAGCTGGAGTTCCTCGGCCGCCGCGACGCCCAGGTCAAGATCCGCGGGTTCCGGATCGAGATCGGCGAGGTCGAGAACGCCCTGCTCCGGATCCCCGGTGTCCGCGACGGCGCAGTGGTGGTGGCCGAGCGCGCCGATCAGAGCAAGCACCTGGTCGCCTTCTACTGCGCCGCGCAGCCCGTCGACACCGGGGCCCTCACCGACCGGCTGGGTGCGTCTCTGCCCGCCTACATGGTCCCGGCGGCCTTCCACTGGCGCGCCGGCCTGCCGCTGACCGCCAACAGCAAGATCGACAAGAAGGCACTGACAGCGCTCGCCGCAGAACTCGCCACCAGCGAGGACGACCACGAGGCGGCGGCCACACCGACCGAGCGGCGGTTGGCGGCCGCGTGGGGTCACGTTCTCGGCGTGCCACCGGACCGTATCGGACGCCGCGACCACTTCTTCGACCGCGGCGGCACCTCCCTCTCGGCGGTGAAACTCGCCGTGGCCCTGGACCGCGCCGTGTCCCTCAAGGACGTCATCGCCCACCCGGTCCTCACCGACCTCGCCGCCCTGGTCGACACCCGGGTCGAGCGCCCCACCACCCAACCCGTGACCTGCTCCTGAACCGCATCGAAAGGAAGAGCACCATGTCCTACGCAATCCCTGCGTCGCTTCTCAAAGTGGACCTGAACCCCGGCAAGACCCCGATCCTGCACGTGGACACCCCCGGCAACGCGTCGGCCTGGGCAGCCGATCACCGCCACGCACTGCGCACCCTCGCCGCCGAGCACGGCGCGCTCCTCGTCCGAGGCCTGTATCTGCGCGACGCGGACCGGGCCTCCGGCGTCCTCCGAGGCCTGGCCCCGGCCCTGATGACCGACAGGGAAGCCTTCGCCCCCCGCCGGATCCACACACCGGGCGTGTACTCCACCTCGGCATGGCCACCGAACCAGCCGATGTGCATGCACCACGAACTCAGCTACACGCTCCAGCCCCCTGGCCTCATGCTGTTCGCCTGTCTGACCGCACCCACGACCGGCGGAGCCACCGCCATCGCCGACGCCGCCGCCGTCCTGGAGGCGCTTCCCATCGAACTGGTCCAACGCTTCGAACAGGAAGGCTGGCTGCTCTCCCGCACCTACAACGACGAGATCGGCGCCCCCTACAGCGAGGCCTTCGGCACCGATGACCGCGGGGCCGTCGAGGACTACTGCCGCGCAGGCGGCATCGAGTGCGACTGGCAACCCGACGGCAGCCTGCGCACCCGGCAGCGCCGCCCCGCCGTGACGGTCCACCCGGTCACCGGCCGCCGCTGCTGGTTCAACCAGGTCGCCTTCCTCAACGAATGGACGATCGAACCCGAGATCCGCGAATACCTCGTCGACGTCTACGGCGCCGAGTCGCTGCCCTTCAACACCCGCTTCGGAAGCGGCGACCCCATCGGCCCGGACATCATCCAGCTCCTCAACAACACCTACGCCGCCCACACCGCCCGCGAGCCGTGGCGGGCCGGCGACCTCATGCTCGTCGACAATGTGCGCACCGCACACAGCAGGGAGGCCTTCCAAGGACCACGTGACGTGCTCGTCGCCATGGCCGAGCCGCTGAGCCCGGCCCCGTGGCCGCAGGCCGGCGAGACGAGCACCGGATGACCCCACGCCCGCCCCCACGCCATCGGAGCCCGCCATGTCCCAGCCGCACACCGTGCCACCGTTCGCAGTGATCTCCGGCGCCCAGGTCCAGCGCGCCCTGCAGGACCGGGAAGCGCAGATCGTGGACCTCGTCGAGGCCACCTACCGGCTGCACGCCGCCGGGGAGTCGGTCAACCCTCCCTCCTACTTCCTGCGCTTCCCCGACCGCCCCGCCTCCCGGATCATCGCGCTGCCCGCCTCGATCGGCGGACAGGTGCGGGTGGACGGCCTCAAATGGATCTCCAGCTTCCCCGACAACGTCCAGGCCGGCATCCCCAGGGCGTCCGCCGTCCTGATCCTCAACGATCACGACACCGGGTACCCCTTCGCCTGTCTGGAGAGCTCCATCGTCAGCGCCACCAGAACCGCCGCATCCGCGGCGCTGGCCGCCGACCGTCTCACCCGCAACCGGCAACGCCCCACCCGCATCGGGTTCTTCGGTACGGGCCTGATCGCCCGCTACATCCACACCTTCCTGGCTGCCCTGGGCTGGTCCTTCGACGAGATCGGCGTCCACGACCTGTCCCGGCGCAGTGCAGCGGGATTCAGCGACTACCTGCAGCAGACCGGCACCGCCGCACGGATCACCGCGCACGACAACCCCGAGGACCTCATCCGTGCCAGCGGCCTCGTCGTGTTCGCCACCGTCGCGGGCGCGCCGCACGTCAGCGACCCGGCCTGGTTCGGCCACAACCCGACGGTCCTGCATGTGTCCCTGCGCGACCTGGCGCCCGAGATCATCCTCGCCTCGACCAACATCGTCGACGACGTCGAACACTGCCTCAAAGCCGACACCTCCCCGCATCTGGCCGAACAGCTCACCGGCAACCGCGACTTCCTGCACGGCACACTGACCGACGTCATGAGCGGGCGAGTGACACCCCCCACCGACCGGCCCGTGGTCTTCTCGCCGTTCGGCCTCGGAGTACTCGACCTCGCCGTCGGCAAGTACGTCTACGACGAGACGGCCCGCTCCGGACAGCTCAACGTCATCGAGGACTTCTTCCACGAGTTGCGCCGGCACGGGTGACCGGCCCGCCTCCCTCATGGCCTTTCCGGTGGAAGTGCCCCTCGGGCACCGGCGTGCCCGGCTGCGCCGGATCGACCACCCAGCCGACTGATCGGTATCCGAACCGGTCAGCGCACATTACCGGTTGGTCATCTTGAAAGGTCATTGCGTGCCGCTATCATCGCACCCACACTCGGTGACCGTCCGCCGACACTCGGCAGCACGGTGTGTCCACCACCCCCGTTCTTCCTGACCGGCTCCCGGCCCGAAGCCATCCCCTTTCGGGTGCGAGGCGGGTCCACACCCCCCACCCGCACGCCGTCGGGCCAGGCGCCCGTGCGCCGTGCACAACCTGAAAGCGGCACGACCATGAGCAACAACAGGGGCAGAGGGCTCCAGGCCAATGTCCTCGGTACGTTCGACACCGTGGTGATGGCGGTGGCCGGCAGTGCACCGGCGTACTCGCTGGCCGCGACCACCGCCGTCCTGGTCGGCGCGGTGGGACTGGCCAGCCCGGCCGCCCTGCTGTACTGCGCGATACCCATGCTCGGCATCGCCCTGGCGTTCAGTTACCTGAGCCGCATCGACGTCAACGCGGGCGCAAGTTACTCCTGGGTGGGCCGTACCCTCCACCCGTTCCTGGGCTTCATCAGCGGCTGGGCCCTGGTGATCTCGGCGACCATCTTCATGGTGGCCGGATCCCTGCCCGCCGGGTCGATGACACTGGCCCTCTTCGACGAGAAGCTCGCGGACAACACAGCGCTGTCCACGGTGGTCGGCGCGGCATGGTTCCTCGTCATGCTCGGCGTGGTGCTCGGCGGCGCCCGGCTCACCGTACGCGCCCAACTCCTGATGTCCGGTGTGGAGTTGGGCATCCTGGCGCTGTTCGCGGTGCTCGCCGTCTTCCATACGGACAACGCCCGTGCCTTCGACTGGTCCTGGCTGGGCTTCTCGCACTTCGACGGCGTGTCCGGCTTCGCGTCCGGTGCGCTGCTCGCCGCGTTCTATTACTGGGGCTGGGACGTCACCAGCAACCTCAGCGAGGAGACCCGCAACAGCCGCCGTACGACCGGACTGGCGGGCCTGATCGGGGTCGGCATCGTCTTCCTGCTGTTCGAGGTGTTCACCATCGCGGTGAACATCATCCTGTCCTCCCAGCAGATCGAGGACAATGACGCCAACGTACTCGCGGTACTCGGCGATGAGATCTGGCCCGGCTGGGGCGGCAAGCTGCTCATAGTGTCCGTGATGCTGTCCACCATCGCCACCCTGGAGACCACACTCATCCAGGTCACACGCTCACTGTTCGCGATGGGCCGCGACCGCACGATGCCGGCCGCGCTCGGCCGAGTCCACCGCACGTGGAACACCCCCTGGGTGGCGATCGTGGTGGTCGGCGCCGTGGCGCTCGCGATGTTCATCGCCTCCAACGCACTCGGCTCGGTCGGCGAGATCCTCTCCGACGCCATCTCGGCGATCGGCCTGCAGATCGCCGTCTACTACGGCCTCGCCGGACTAGCCGTCGTCGTCGCCTACCGCAAGATGCTGCTCAAGTCCGTGGGCAACTTCCTCCTCGGCGGACTCTGGCCACTGTTCGGCGCCCTGTTCATGTTCTGGATCTTCGTCGAGTCACTGGGCGAACTGGACGGCGCCGCCATCGGCATCGGCATCGGCGGACTCGCCGTCGGCCTCGTCCCGATGCTCTGGTACTGGCGCCAGGGCAGCGACTACTACCGCCCCGCGAAACTGGACGCCACCCACGCCGTGGAGGCGGACTACGTTCCCGACGGCGCCGGTGCACCGTCGCGGCTGCACGAGGGTCTCCCCACCGACTTCTGAGGGAGATCCCGATGGCGCGAGACCGTTTCACATCCGATTTCGACCCCGACTGCGGGGACGCGCCGCTCACCTCCGCCCGGCAGGACATCGTCATCGGCCGCTGGCAGGGCGTGCGGGACCTGCTGTGGGTCACGGGCGACGAACCGACGGTGCGCGGGCACCGGGTTCGGCTGCTGGCGCAGGCCTGCGCGGGCAGTTCGACGGTGGAGTCGTGGCTGGCCGCCGAACCGGGCAATGCCGACGCGCAGGTGCTGCGTGCGGCGACGGAGACGGCCCGGGCGTTCCACCTGGCCATCACCGCCGGGCGGGGCGTGCCGATCGACCGGGACCGTATCGACAGCGCGGTCCTGGCCTGCCTGCACGCCACCGACGCCTGCCCCGAGGACCCGACTCCATGGGTGTCGCTGATCTCCGTCGCGCGGCTGTACCCGACGGGCGTACGGCGCCGGGAACTGGCCCGCTGGTGGGACGAGTTGCACCGGCGGGACCCGTACAGCGTGGAGGGTCATCTTCAGGTCCTGCACTACTACTCGGCCCGCTGGCACGGCACGCACGGCCTGATGTACGACTTCGCCCGCGACGCGGCCGGGGCGGCGCCTGCCGGCTGCCCGCTACCGGTGCTGGTGCAGTACGCCCGGGTCGAGGAGTACCGCTACGCCCTCGACGGCGCCCACGGCCGGCGGGGCTCGGTGGGCCTCGGCCAGCACTGGGACCACGACGGCGCGGTCAACGACGTGCGGCGCACGTGGGAGCGCTGGGTGCGGGCCCGCCCGGACAGCAACGTGGCCCCGACGGAGCTGCGGGACCTGAACCACCTGGCGCACGCGGCCTGTCTGGCCGGCACCCCGGACATCGCCGCGGCCCTGCTGCGCATGCTGGGCCGGCGTGCCACCCGGACCCCATGGTCGTTCACGGGCGATCCGGACCAGCAACTGACCAAGTGGCGGAAGGAGTTGGGGGCGCGGGGGTAGGCGTGGCAGGTGCTAGTCGGCGGGCTGTTCGGCCGGGCCTGACAGTCCGGCCGACCACTTCTCCTCGATGCGGCCCGCCTTCCACACCAGCAGGGCGATCGCCCAGGTGGCGAAGAACAGGCCGACGATGACGAAGCCGACCGTGTTGAGGTCGAGGCCGGCGATCCAGTCCCAGAACGCACCGTGCAGGTCCAGCTTGTCGGCAAGCAGGCCGAGGAGCTCGACAGTGCCGATGATCAGGGCGACGGCGACGGACAGGCCGGTGATGGTGAGGTTGTAGTAGACCTTGCGGACCGGCTTGGAGAACGCCCAGCCGTAGGCGAAGTTCATGAACGAGCCGTCGATGGTGTC